>JAEWCF010000019.1 GCA_023390775.1 Bacteroidota bacterium
CTGGAAACCATCCAGGGCGGCGCCGGCTTCATAGAACCTGAAGACGGATTCCTGCAAAAGGTTCGCAGGCGCTGCGATGAAACCGGGGCGTTGATGATCCTCGACGAGATCCAGCCGGGCTTCGGGCGGACGGGAAAACTTTTCGGGTTTGAACATTACGGGGCCGTACCGGACATCGTGATCATGGGCAAGGGCATGGGCGGAGGCATGCCGGTTGGCGCGTTCACCGCATCGGCGCAAATGATGGACCTGCTTAGCCACGATCCCAAGCTGGGCCACATCACCACTTTTGGCGGGCATCCTGTCATTGCGGCAGCCTGTTTGGCAACATTGCGGGAAATTATGCGTTCGGGATTGATGGACCAGGCGCTTGAGAAGGAAAAACTCTTCAGGTCGCTTCTGGTACATCCTTTGATTACGGGCATACGCGGTCGCGGGCTCATGCTGGCGGCCATGGTCCAAAACCCGTCGGTGGCCGACCGGATCATTTTGAAATGCCACGAAAAAGGGTTAATTTTATTTTGGTTGCTTTTCGAGGGTTGCGCAGTGCGGATCACGCCGCCGCTGACTGTATCGGAAGGGGAAATCAGGCAAGGCTGTGCGCTGATGCTGGAGGTGATGGACGAAATAATGGCCGAAAATTCATGAAATGCGCTGTATATCAGTTTAATGACGTGAAGCCATGGGATTGTTGTTAATTAAATTGTTCACAACAATCCGGACCCTTTCTGTACGCAGGAAGCCGACTTACTACTTTTAGTAAGCATAATTTAAAGATCAAAAGTATGCAACTGAGCAACGAAGAAGAAGAATATAATTTATCCCTCTCGAAGTTCGAGTCGATGCTCAAGACCAACAAGGTTTTGTTTTTCGATTCGGAAGAATTCGAGGAAATCATCCTCCACTATCTCGATACCGGAAAGGCTTCCCTTGCCAAAAAGGCGCTTAAACTTGCGCTGGAGCAACATCCTAAATCCACCGGGCTCAAGCTCGTCCAGGTCGAAATGCTGGTCTATGACGAGAAGCTCGACCAGGCCGAAAAGTTGCTCAACGAACTTTACGCCATCGAACCCCACAACGAGGAAATCTACATCCAGAAAGCCAATATTTACTCCAAAAGGGACAACCATGAAAAGGCGGTTGAGCTTTTGGAAATCGCCTTGCAGTATACCGACGACTATGCCGATGTCTACAACCTCATCGGGATGGAATACCTGTTCATGGACAATTTGGAACTCGCCAAGGAGAATTTCATCAAGTGCCTTGAGGAGGACACCGAGGACCAGGCCGCGCTTTACAATGTGGTCTACTGTTTTGAATTTTTGGACCAGAACGTCGAGGCGATCGAATACCTCAAGAAATACATCGACAAAAACCCGTACAGCGAGATCGCCTGGCACCAGTCCGGCCGGTTGTATTACGGGATCAAGGATTACGAAAACGCAGTACGTGCATTTGAATATGCAACCTACATCGACGAGGAATTCCTGGGCGCTTTCATGGAGAAAGGGAAGGCACTGGAAAGGCTTCGCCGTTACGAGGAGGCGATTGAAAGCTACGCGCGCACCATCGAACTCGACGACCCAACCTCGTACGCGCTGTTGCGCATCGGGAAATGTTATGAAAAGCTCGGAAACAAGGCGCTGGCCCTGAAGTTCTTCAACAAGACCGTGCACGAGGACCCGCTTCTTGACAAGGGTTGGATCGCCATCACCGATTTTTACGTCCGGCAAAAGAATCATCAAAAGGCGCTTTTCTATGTCAACAAGGCGCTTTCCATCGACAATGAGAACCACCTGTATTGGAAGCGTTACGCGACCATCAACCGCGCGCTGAACCTTTTTGAGGAGGCCGAGGAAGGGTACCGGAAGGCGGTGGAATACGGCGATTATGCGTTGGATACCTGGTTGTACTGGGTCGATACGCTTCAGTATCTGGGGGAATTCGAGAGTGCGGTCCAAACATTATTGCAGGCCTCGGAATACTTTCCCGAGGAAGCCCAGGTGGAATACAGGCTGGCCGGGCTCTACCTGATGTTGCAGGAGAATGAAAAGGGAATTTTCCACCTCAGCAACGGGCTTCGGCTCGATTACGACGCGAAGTCGATCGTCGATGAGCATTTTCCCGCCATCAGCAATTCCAGGATCGTAAAAAGCTGCATTTCCAAGTACAAGAAAAAGTAATAATTTTCCTGAAAATCAAAGGCCGGCCTGAGCAATCTTGCCGGCTTTTGCTATATTGTGCCCATGCAAGTTTTCGGTTTGGTTGGAAGGCACATCTCGTATTCCTTTTCTCGCGCGTATTTTGCCGACAAATTCGCCCGGCTCAAAATCGATGCGCAGTACCTCAACTTTGACCTCGAGGATCTATCCCGATTCGATCGCGTGATGGCGACGCCCGGCCTCCGCGGTTTCAACGTCACCATTCCGTATAAGGTGGAAATCATACCGCTTCTCAATTCGCTTTCCCCCGAAGCTTCCCGGATTGGCGCGGTCAATACCGTAAAGGTGGACAGCGACGGTTCGCTGAGGGGCCACAACACCGACTGGATCGGCTTTACGGGATCGCTCCGGCCCTTGCTGAAGCCTTTCCACAAATCCGCGTTGATTTTGGGGACAGGCGGCGCCTCTCGTGCAGTGGCCTACGGTCTAGACGCTTTGGGCATCGGTTACCAGGTTGTATCCCGATCGGGAAACGGGCTCAAGTACGGCAATCTGCAGCGCTCCCGATTCCCCGAACCTTTGATCGTCATCAATTGCACCCCCGTCGGAACCGCCCCGAACATGGATGCCTCACCACTGCCCGCTGTTTTTTTCAGGCCGGGGGATATCGCGTTCGACCTTATATACAACCCTTCAAAAACCCAATTCCTGACTGATGCCGAATCGATAGGCGCGGTTATCCTCAACGGTTTGCCGATGTTGGAAATCCAGGCCGAAAAATCGTGGGAAATCTGGTCCGAAGGCAATCTGCCCTGATTTCGCGGGCTTTTCCTTTGTATATTACGCGGCCTTTACTACCTTTCGGTAGAAATACTTGCTAAACCTTAAATATTTTGACGATGTCAGAAGATAAACACGATAACCTGCAACAAGCAGACGGAAGCGAAAACCAAGAAAACCTTATCCCGCAGACGCGCCAGGCCGAGGAGGCCGAAACATTCGACCAGGCCGCTTCGGTAACCGAAACGGAAATGGCCGATGACGATGCCGATCCGGCGATCGAGATTGACGAAGATCCGACTGCCGACGTCGTGGCGCCCATCGATGCGATGCTGGCAACGGAGGCTCGCGAAAACGACGATGTTCCCGGGGATCTTCTGACCGAAGGCCTTATTGACCAAAATCCCGACGCCGACCTGGTACAATCGCCCTCAATCGAGGCTGCCGAAGCGGCCGATGCGCTTGCCCGCGAAAAAAACATAGACCAATCGGCCGAAATCATACATTCGATCGAGCGCGAACCCTCTGCAATCGTACCTGAGGGAACCGAGGAAGCGGTATCTGCGATCGAACAGACCAACGCGGAGGAAAGCGAGGACGAGTCGCTAAAGCAACGCCACGATATGCCGATGCGCAATTACGACGAACTGTCAATGGACGAACTGGTCTCGGAACTCGAAAAGATCACCCAGACCGACAGCGTGATGGCCGTCAAGGACCATGTCGAGGAGATCAAGCGGAGCTTTTTGACAAAATACCATCATCTTGTCGAGGAAAAACGCGCCGAACACGTTGCGCAGCACGAAGGCGACGGCGAGGATTTCCACTACCATCTGCCCGTCAAGACCCGATTCGATCAATTATACCACCAATACCGCGACCGCAAGAACGCGCATTTCAAGAACCTGCAGAACAATTTGCAGAGCAACCTGGAAACGCGCCTGGCGATTGTCGAGGAACTAAAGAACCTGATCAACCCGCAGGAAAACATCAAGGACACGCTCAAGCATTTCAACGACCTGCGCGAGCGCTGGAAAAATGCCGGGCCTATCCCGAAGGACAAATACAACCATGTCTGGAACAATTACCACTTCCACGTGGAAAATTTCTACGACTACCTTCACCTGGACCGCGAGGCGCGCGATCTGGACTTCAAACACAACCTTGAGCAGAAGCAGAAGATCGTGGAAAGGGTCCGGGAGCTTGTGGAGATGCCTGACGTTAACAAGGCCTTCCGCGAACTGCAGGACCTTCACCGCATGTGGAAGGAGGAAATCGGGCCGGTATCACGTGAACACCGAGAGGAAATCTGGAACCAGTTCAGCGAACTCACGCGGCAGATGCACGACAAACGCGAGGCCCTGTTTGCCAAACAGCGCGAGGGAGAGAACGAAAACCTGGCGAAGAAACAGGAAATCATCGCCAAAATCGAAGCGCTGGCCACCGAAAAAATGAATTCGCATGCCGGCTGGCTCGGGCAGATTGAAAAGGTCGAAGCGCTGCGAAAGGAATTTTTTGCGACCGGAAAAGTTCCCGTGGACGTCAATGAGTCCACGTGGGCTGCCTTCAAGAACGCGGTGCGAAACTTCAATTCGCTCAAGAATTCGTTTTACAAGGACATCAAGAAAGACCAGAGCGACAACCTGGCCCGCAAAAACGCGCTCATCGCGAGGGCGAGGGAACTGCAGGACTCAAAAGATTATGCGGCCACCACGCCCGTCATGAAGCAGATACAGGAGGAATGGAAGCAGATCGGGCACGTCCCGAGAAAATATTCCGACAAATTATGGAAGGATTTCAAGGCGGCCTGTAACCATTACTTCGAGCAGATGAAGGAAAACCGCCAGGAGGAGAGCGGTGAGGAATTGGAGGCATTTGAAAAGAAAAAGGCCTATCTGGAAACGGTGAGGGAATTTCAGCTCTCGGGCGATCACCGAAGCGACCTCGATGCGATCAAGGCTCATATCGAACACTGGAAATCGCTTGGGAAAGTGCCACAGGGAAGGCGGCACATCGAAGGGAAATTCAACAAAATACTGGACCATCTGTTTGAAAAACTCAGCCTGAGCAAGAAGGAATCGGAGATGGTGCGTTTTTCAAACCGCGTCGGCCATCTTGCCGAGACCAACGACACGCGCAAGATCGACAATGAAAAGATTTTCCTGATGCGCAAAATCGACGAGGTCCAGGCCGAAATTTTCCAGCTCGAAAACAACATCCAGTTCTTCGCGCACGCCAAGAAGGACAACCCCATGGTGGCCGAAGTCCGCAAGAATATCGAGAAACACAAGGAAGAACTTGCAGTACTTAAGGAGAAGCTGAAGCAGGTGCGGAGCTTGGGGCAGTAGTTTTGGGTTATGGGTTATGAGTTCTGAGTTATGGGTTATGGGTTATGGGTTATGTGTTGTGGGTAGTGAGTTTTGTCTAAATGCGCATAAAATACTCAAAACCCAAAACCCAATACTCATAACTTTTTCGCTTCCTCCCAAAAAACATCCATCTCGGCGAGGGTCATCTCCGATAGCGGTTTGCCCAATTCGGAGGCCCTGGACTCGAGGTACTGGAATCGCTTGATGAACTTTTTATTGGTTCTTTCAAGGGCGTCCTCGGGGTTAACGTCGAGAAACCGCGCATAGTTGATGATGGAAAACAGGACATCGCCCAGTTCGCTTTCCATTTTTTCCCTGTTCCCGGCCTCGACCTCCTGCTGCAGTTCGGCAAGTTCTTCGTGTACTTTTTCCAACACCTGATGAGGTTCGTCCCAATCGAATCCGACGCCGCGCGCCTTGTCCTGGATACGGCTGGCCTTGACCATGGCCGGCAGGCTTTTGGGAACGCCTTCCAGTACCGACTTCTTCCCTTCCCTGAGTTTGAGCTTTTCCCAATTCTGCTTGACCTCTTCCTCGTCCCTCACCTCGACATCCCCGTAGATGTGCGGGTGGCGGTGAATCAATTTATCGCAGATCTGGTTGGCGACATCGGCGACGTCAAAGGCCCCGCGCTCGCTTCCAATTTTGGCGTAAAACACGATGTGGAGCAATAAATCGCCCAATTCCTTGCCTACCTCCGCCAAATTGTCGTCCAGGATAGCATCGCCCAATTCATAGGTCTCCTCGATGGTCAGGTGCCGAAGGGTCTCCATGGTCTGCTTTTTATCCCACGGGCATTTCTCCCGGAGTTCGTCCATGATGTCGAGCAGCCTGCCAAAGGCCTCAAGTTGTTTTGCGCGGTTTTCCATAGGGTGAAAATAAAAAATCCCGCTTTCATGCGGGATCGGTTTATTATTTTTCCTCGGCGGCAGCTTCCGCTTCGGCTTTTGCAGGCGCCTCTTTTGAGACAAGCCCCTTGGCCTGCAGCATATTGTACCAGTTCAGGACCTTTTTGATATCTGACGGGTAGACGCGTTCCTCGTCATACTCGGGCAAAACTTCGCGGAAATACTCGGTGAGCCTGGCGTTGTCTTCCTTGTGCGACAGGGCCGGGCCGTTGTCCTCTTTTATGGCGATGTTGCGCATGACCTCGGCGAGGGGTTTCTCCTCATTGTGGGTATACATCGAAATTTCGGAAAGCAGGCTGACATTGTTGCGAAGCCCTACCGTGACCTTCTTACCGTCAAGGAGCGATTCGGCCACGAAACCCGAACGCGTCTGTACCTTTAAAACATATAGCCCCGGCTTGCCCGAAATGGCCAAAATCTTGTCTAAATTCATATGATGATTGTTTATCTTCCTTTTTTGGCCACGAATTTCATACGGTAATCCGGGCGCGTCTTGCCTTCCATGATATTCTGGAGTTTCTTTTGGATCAGGCGCTTTTTCAACGATGATATCCGGTCGGTGAACAGGATTCCCTCGATGTGGTCGTACTCGTGCTGGATGACCCGTGCGATCAATCCGTCAAAGACCTCCGTATGCAGGTTGAAATCCTCATCGCGGTACTCAATCGTGATGCGTTCATGGCGGAAAACGTCCTCCCGCACCTCGGGAATCGACAGGCAACCTTCATTGAAGCCCCACTCCTCGCCTTCCTCCTTGACTATGTTGGCATTGATGAAGGTACGCTTGAAATTCCGGAGTTGTTCGCGTTCTTCAGCGCTGAGTTCGTCGTCATCCGAGAACGGTTTCGTATCCACGATGAAGACCCGGATCGCCAGTCCCACCTGCGGTGCGGCCAGCCCCACGCCAAAAGCATTGTACATGGTTTCGTACATATCGGCGATCACCTGTTTCAGGTGTGGGTAATCGGGCGTGACGTCCACGCCTTTCCTGCGCAATACCGGGTCACCGTAACCAATAATGGGTAAAATCATGCTTTGCTTTTTTCCTTTGGAGTGTCGGCAAAAATAAATAAAAAAACACTTTGTGGCGGACCATCGGAACCAATTGGGATGAAATTATAATTCGATGCTAAAATGGACCGCAGGATTTGAGCGCCCTTGACCCGATGCGTACCTTTGCACCGCATATGGTAGGGAAAATCACACAATTCACACAGACGCTCAATTTTGCAAGCGCCATCAAGGTGACGTTTGCGGCCTGCATACCCGTCATTATTGGGGCATCGTTTGATTACTTCGAGGCTGGTTTTGCAATCGCACTGGGTGTCCTGCTGGTTTTCCCGAGTGATGTCGCCGGGCACCTCAAACACAAGGTGGCGGGAATCATCATCGCTTCCCTTGTCGTGGCGGGGAGCGCTTTCATTGTCAATCTTGCGCTTGGGAATGTCCTTGTGTTCTACCCAGTACTTGCCGCGACGCTTTTTGTCCTGTCGATGATTTCCGCCTACGGCCAACGGGCCACGATGGTATCGTTTTCGGGCCTGCTGTCGGTTTCGCTCGCGTTTTCATCGGTATTTACCCTGCCCGAACTGGTCGCGCACTGCCTTTTGATGCTCGCAGGCGGACTTTTCTACCTGGCCGTCTCGCTCCTGTTCCATTTTGCGAGGCCGCACCGGTACGCCGAACTTCAACTTGCCGAATGCATGAGGCTGACCGCGCGCTACCTGAAATTCCGGGGCGATCTATGGAAAGTGGGCGCCGACCGGATCAAGATCACCGGGAAGCAACTCGAACTGCAGGTCGAACTCAACGCGATTCACGAAAATATCCGTGAAACCGTCATCCGGGGCCGCACTTCCGAGGGAACCTCCGACCGGAACCGCCGAATGCTCATCATTTTCATCTCACTTGTCGAAGTGCTCGAACTCGCATTGGCGAATCCTTTCGACCATGCCGCGATGCACCGGAGGTTTGGCGCGCATAATGTCCTTTCGGTGTACCGGCAACTCGCCTATAACCTGGGCTCGACACTCAAGAAACTGGCATCGGCAGCGCAAAACAACAAGCGCTTTGAAATCAGGCACAGCCTCCGTGAAGACCTCGCAGCGTTTGAACGCGCCATTGCCTCGTACAGCTCCACTCCCGGCGACGAGACCGCCGAAGGGGTCATCATCCTGAACGCCATGCTGCATTACGCCGAAAAGCAGGTGGAAAAAATCATGCTGATCGCACGCTCCTACTCGCGCGAGACGCTTAAACACGATGTCCGGGGCGCCGACCGCGACCTTGAAAAATTCCTGACACCGCAACATTATTTCCTCAGTATCCTGTGGGAAAACCTGAGTTTCAAGAGTTCGGTGTTCAGGCACTCGCTCAGGCTGACCGTGACCATCATTGCGGGGTTCGTGATCGGAAACCTTTTGCCGTTGCAGAATGTTTATTGGATCCTGCTGACCATCGTCGTGATCATGCGGCCGGGGTACGGGCTCACCAAGGAACGTTCCTATCAAAGGATTTTCGGGACGGTTTTGGGCGGATTCACGGCATTCGGAATCCTTTTGCTTGTGGACAATGACATCGCGTTGTCGGGAATGGCGATCGTGGCCATGATCCTCGGCTTTGCCTTTTCGCAGACCAATTACAAGGTGGGCGCGACCTTCGTGACGATGTATGTCGTGTTCCTGTATGCGATGCTCACGCCGAATGTGCGCGAACTGGTTCAATACCGCATCCTCGATACGTTGGCCGGGGCTGCGCTGGCTTTTGCGGCAAATTACTTTTTGTGGCCTTCGTGGGAATTCCTCGCGGTGCGGACGTATCTGGAAAAATCGGTGGCGGCCAACGGAGCCTACCTTCGCGAGATCATGCTGCTGTACCACGCCAAGGGCGACGTGCCGGTTTCGTACCGTTTGGCTCGAAAGTCTGCATTTATCGAGACGGGCAACCTGATGGCCTCCTATCAGCGGATGGCCCAGGAACCCAAATCCAAGCAAAAACATCTGACTCGGGTCTACAAGATTGCCGTGCTCAATCACTCATTGCTTTCATCTGCGGCCGCCCTCGGAACCTTTATCCAGTCGCACACCATGCGCAAATCTGCGGCAATCGACATGGCCCTGCAAGCTGCGGTTGGGAATCTTGCCGATGCGGAGTCCATTCTCGCGGGCAAGGCGGCCGAAAATGGCGTCGATGTCCGGCTGTCCGAACTGCGGCAGATCAGGCGCACGGAAATCGAACAAACAGTGGAAACCGAAGAGGACAGGCTTTCTGCGATGCAACGTGCGGACCTCGTGCTCAGGCAACTGGTATGGCTGATCGATCTTTCGTCGAACATAAAAAAGGCCGCCGAAACTTTCCAGGAGGAATCAAATCATCCGGCGCAGCAGGTAATCCTGTAGCATGATGGTGGCCGAAATCTCGTCGAGGAGTGCCTTGTCGGCGCGTTTGCTCTTTTTTGCACCCGAATCCAGAAGCGATTTCGCGGCGAGTTTTGACGTGAACCGCTCGTCAACGCGGATGACCTCGATTTCCGGAAACAATGCCCGGAACTTTTGGGCGAATGCATTTGCCGCGGCGGCGCTCTGCGAGGGCGAATTGTCCATCTGCCTGGGATCCCCGATGAGCGCCCGGCTGACTTTTTCTTTCGAAAAATAGTCGGCAAGGAAATCGAATGCGGTTGCGGTAGGCACGGTCGCCAATCCCGAGGCGATGATCTGCAATTCGTCGGTCACGGCCAGGCCCGTGCGTTTTTCCCCAAAATCGATGGCAATGATGCGCGGCATTTTTTATTGCGAATTACCGATAAAATTTCCAATCTACCGAACTTCTTCGGGCTGAGCCAACGCTTCGAATTTGGCAATGACCGACTGGCCCCTGCGCAGTTGCAGCCTTTTGCCGTTTACGATAAAATTATCAGCCTCCGACAACGCCTGGATAAACGGCGTTTCGAGTGCCGCCCCTTCGCATGCCATCTCGGTCCGGATGACATCGTCAAATTTGATTTGTGAGCCGTTGACCGTGAATTTTCCGCCAATGCTGTTACATCCGGCGTAAGCGGTAAAAGTGCGGTTCGCAGCAACATTCATGAAGGGATCCTCCTTTTGGACCTTGCGGGTGGCCTTTCCCCTCAGCTCGGTCAAGGTCCACCGGGTCGGCGGGATGGTCGCCACCGCTTCAGCAGCCTGGTGTCCATTCTCGGGCAGTTTATACAACGTGTCGCCCGTTGACTCGAAGACGAGGGCATTGGGGATCACGCCAAGGCGGAGTTCAGGCAGCCCTTCCCGCATCAGGAGCAACATTTTACCGTCCGCAGACCATTTATAAGTCCCGCTTGCAGACATCTGGCCTCCTATCAAATAGGTAAAATTCTCCGATATCTGCAACGTCAGAAGTCCCTGGGGACAATCCTCGCACCTGTTGTCGTATTTACCCAAATAGGAAAGATTTTCAGATCTCACCGCAGGCTCGATAGGCTGCTGGGGATTCTTGACTTCCTTGCCCATACAGGCGCTTAATAATATCAAGAGGATCAAATATTTCATGAGATGGTGTTTACCCATAAATTTAGGATTAACCCCGCCAATTCCCTCCTAAAATCCATAATATTGTAAAATTTAACAAATGTGGCTTGAAATATTGGTTGGATTCGAGCGTTCAAATAGGGCCCCATTTATCGAAACATGAAAAGTAAACTCCTGCTGCTCCTGCTTGCGGTTTCGCCGCTGGCCAAAGCCCAATCGCGCGTTTTCAGTTTTAACGAAGTCAGCACCCGTAACGTGAATTCCGAGTGGATTCCACAATCAAATTCCAAGGTCCGGACTGCCCAGTTCACCGATGACCGCATTGAGGTGAAGCTGGACCGATTTTACGATCTCGACATCGTTTCTACCACGCATTTACCGGACAGGGGCGTGGTATATGTGTGCAGGGACCAGCAAAAGGCGCCCGTGACGGTAATGTTGATCAGCGACCAGAAGATGTTTGTTTACGACGACCGGAACCGCTACCTGGTAAAATTGCTTCCCCGAAAAGTCCTCCGGGAGCGTCTTTACGCCCGTGTGGACCGATAGTTTTTTCGCATTGGTTATCTTTGCCAAAAAGAAACCATGAACCATTTGCGGGAAACCATAGAGCAGGCCTGGGAAAACCGTTCCCTGCTGCAGGACGAAAAGGTCATTGCCTCCATCGAAAAAGTTGTTGCACTCCTTGACGAGGGCACCATCCGCGTCGCCGAACCCACACCCGATGGATGGCAGGTGAACGAGTGGATCAAGAAAGCAGTCGTGCTCTACTTCCCCATCCGCAAGATGGAAACCCACGAGGTGGGGATATTCGAATTCCATGACAAGATTCCGCTCAAGAAAGATTACGCCGCCAAGGGCATCCGCGTGGTGCCGCATGCCGTGGCGCGCCATGGCGCCTATATTTCCAAAGGTGTCATCATGATGCCCAGCTATGTCAACATCGGCGCTTATGTGGACGAGGGGACAATGGTGGACACCTGGGCTACCGTGGGCAGTTGTGCGCAGATCGGCAAGAACGTGCATTTGAGTGGTGGCGTTGGCATCGGCGGGGTACTCGAACCCTTGCAAGCCGCACCGGTAATCATCGAGGACGGCGCCTTCATCGGCTCACGTTGTATCGTGGTCGAAGGTGTGCGTGTTGAAAGCGAGGCCGTTCTCGGGGCCAACGTCTGTTTGACCGCATCCACCAAAATCATCGACGTAACAGGACCCAAACCCGTTGAGACCAAGGGCGTGGTTCCCGCAAGGTCCGTCGTCATTCCTGGTTCGTACACCAAGAAGTTCGCGGCCGGCGAATATCAGGTGCCCTGCGCGCTGATCATTGGCAAACGCAAACCCTCCACCGATTTGAAGACTTCGCTCAACGATGCGCTGCGCGAATACGACGTTGCGGTTTAATTAATAATTAATAGTTAATAATTAATAATTGGGGGCGACCGGAAGTTTGAGGGTTTTAGTGATCCAGCAAAAGATGATCGGCGATGTGCTGGCCTCCACCGTGATCTGCGAGGCGGTGAAAGAGCGCTTTCCCGACGCCGAAGTCCACTACATGATCAGGCCGCACACCCGGGCGGTGGTGGACAATAACCCGAATATCGACAAGGTCGTGACTTTCGAACCCTCCAAAAATGGCGGCATCATGGAACTCGCGCGCTTCGGTCGAAAGCTGAGCGAAGAAAAGTATGACGCAGTGATCGACGCCTACGGCAAGTGGGAAAGCATCGTCCCGGCGTTTTTCAGCGGGGCCAAAACCAGGATCGGAATCCGGAAATGGTACACCCAACTGCTCTACACCAAGACGATTTTTCCGAAGCAAAACATAGAGGGATCGGCGATCTTCCACCGTTTGCAATTGGCCTCGGCATTGACGAAGGTTCCGTCCAGCATCGACTTTCCCAAAATCTACCTCACCGATGCCGAGCGCGCCGAAGGCCTTGCCCAGCTGCGTGCTTTTGTGCCGGCAGGACGCGCCGTGGCCATGATCAGCATCCTGGGAAGCGCCGAAAATAAGAGTTTGCCCGACAGTTATATGGCGCAGATGATGGACATCGCCGTACATACCGCGCCCGTTTCGCTTTTGGTGAATTTCATCCCTTCACAACGCGCACACGCCGAACGCATCGTTTCGCTTTGCAAACCCGAGACCCGGACGCACATTGTTATGGATTGCTATCAGGATTCGCTGCGCGGATTTCTTGCGGTGCTCTCGCATTGCGACGCGCTTATCGGCAACGAGGGAGGCGCCGTCAACATGGCCAAGGCGCTCAACATCCCGACATTCACCGTGTTCTCGCCGTGGGTCAACAAGGAATCGTGGAACATGCTCGCGGGTGACGATCACATTGCGGTGCATCTGCGGGATTTCGAACCTGAAGTTTACAACGGAAGGCACGCAAAGGAATTCGGCGGGCAGGCTATGGAGCTCTACAAAAAGCTGGATCCTTCGCTTTACGCCGATAAGCTCCGCGATTTTGTCCTTAAGATTTCTTCCCGAATTTAGCCAGGTACCACGCCACCTGTTTGGCCAGCCCGTCCTTCAGGCTCACCGATGGCTGGTAATCTAGCAGTTTTTTCGCCTTGCCGATGACCGCTTCGGTCCTGAGCTGGTCGCCCTTTCGTGCAGGCCGCTTGTCGATCTCGAGCTTTTTGCCCATGATTTTCTCGACGGCGCGGATGCCGTCCATGGTGGTATTGACCTCGTCGGTACCGAGGTTGATGATCTCACCGTCCACCTTGTCCTCGCGCCCGATGATAGCCGCCAGGCCGTCGGCGATGTCGCCCACGTAGGTAAAGCTCCGCTGGTGTTCCGCCGATCCCTCAAACAATGGGAATGGCTTGCCGTTGTGCAGGTTTTCGATGAGTTTGGTGTAGAGTTTCTCCGGCCTTTCGCGCGGCCCGTAAACCGAATACAGCCGCATCGAACACGCCCTGATCTTGCCTTCGCGCTGATAGCCCAGAACGAGTTGTTCGGCGGCCCATTTGGTGGTGCCGTAAAAGGAGATGGGCTTGGGGACCGATTCTTCGTCAACAGTCGCCTCCCGACCATAGACCGATGACGTCGCGATGTTGACAAAGCATTTCACTGATTCGGATGCGGCGGCGGCGTCCAATAATTTTTGCGTCGCGAAAATATTGTTCCGGACGTATTCCTCGAGCGTGGTATCCGAAGAAATGCCCGGTTGCGCGGCCAGATGATAGACGTAATCGAAAGGCCTCTCAAAAACACCCGAAAGATTCGAGTTAAGGTCCTTGTCGAGAACGGCGATGCCCAGTTCAGCAAGGTCGGCGGCGTTCATCCGCTTGAGCGACTCGTCATAATAATCGTTGAAGTTGTCAAGCCCGGTCACGTCATGGCCCAGCGCGTGCAGTTTTTCGCAAAGGTGCGACCCGATGAACCCGGCGGCTCCGGTGACGAGGATCCTCATACTTTTTCCTGTTTTTTGATTCCGTAAGGCGTCCAGGTAATCTTGTTGGCCTTAACATTCTTGCGGATGGCGATGTTGGCCGCCATGCCTTCCTTGGTCTTATAACCGCGGCTGTGGTCCAGGTGCAGGCAGATGGCCTTGTGCCGGATCTGTTTTCCCTTGATGCCCGCATTTTCAAGGCGTTCACCGATCTCGCGGTCGCTTCCGCCGTATTTCATGCGCTCATCGTAGCCGTTGATGGCGATCATGTCTTCCCTAAACCCCGACGAATTGCAGTTGTTGAACGAGGGCGTCGTGGGCGTCACGGCATCGAGCACGGTGCCCAGAACTCCGTCGCTTGCGAGTTTCAGCGTCTGCGAAAACCCGAGTTTGTCCATCCGCTTGAGCCAGGAAACGTCAAAACACCGTTGGGATACAATATCTTCGGGCGTGATGGCCTTTGAAACCTTCATGGAAAGTTTGCAATAACCGCCCGAGAGGAACTTGCCCTTCTCGGCGTATTTGGCGTGGACTTCGACAAAATCCCTGCGCGGGATGCAGTCCCCATCGGTCATGATGATGTATTCGTGCGCCGCTTCGATGATTGCGACATTGAGGATTTCCTGCCGCCGGTAACCAAGGTCTTCGTGCCAGAGGTGGCGCAAAGGCACGGGGTAATCTTCGGCATAGCGCGCGATGAGCTCGCGTGTCGATTCGCGCGAACCGTCATCGGCCACGATCACTTCAAAATCGCGGTAGGTCTGGATGCTGTAGCCGATCAGGACTTTCTCCAGCCACTCCTCGGCATTGTAGGTGCTCACGATAACCGATATCTTCATATTTGTGTTTTCGCGGGCGTCGCCCATTAATAATTGACTGCCACCGCCTCGTCATGCGATTCCTCGGTAAACAGTAGCGTATTGATTCCGTTACGGGCGGTGGTCACCCCGTTTTTCTTGTTGTATTTGCGGATAAGCAGGTTCTTGGCTTTGCTCTCGTCATTGGCGTAGGTGCGTTCGTGCTCGAGATGGATGCAGATGGCGCTGTAACGGATTTGTCTTGAACGGATGCCCGCGTTGTTGAGGCGTTCGCCGAATTCACGATCCTCGCCGCCGTACTGCATGTCCTGGTTAAAGCCGTTGACCGCGATGATGTCCGATTTCCAGCCCGATGCATTGTGCCCGTTCCACGAAGGTTTTGTAGTGGTGACCGAGTTGAGCAGCATCGCCCAAAAACCGCGCACGACCAATTTCTTGATCTTGAAACTCACCGGAAGCCCCATTGTGCGAAGCCATCCCAGGCTGAAGCACTTTTGCGAGACAATATCCTCGCGCGAGATCGCCTCCGAAACATTCAGCGGCAGCTTGAAATACCCTCCGGATAGGAAATACCCCGGTTTGCGAAGCGCCAAATGCGACGATACGAAATCGGCGCGGGGGATGCAGTCGCCGTCGGTAAAGATCAAATAATCCGAATGCGAGGCGACGATGGCCTTGTTGAGGATCTCGGTCTTTTGAAATCCGTGGTCCTCGTGCCACACGTGCACGATCGGAACCCCCAGTTTGTCGCGTACCGAATCGATGAGCTGCTTGGTGCGGGGCGTGGATCCGTCGTCGGCAATGACGATCTCAAAATCACGCTCATCCTGCACGCTAAAACCCCAGAGGACTTTTTCAAGCCATTCCTCGGCGTTGTAGGTGCTCATGATCACGGATGCTTTCATGCTACAAACATAGCAAATAGTCCCGTTACCCGCTATTTTTTCCAGAACTTAAGCCTTCTTTTGATGCGGCGGCGGCGCTCGAACCGCTCCAGGAAGAGGTTTGCCATCGCGCTGAGCGAATCGTGGACCGTTTGTTCGGGTATATTGCCCAGGCGGGCATATTCGCGTGACATGATTCGGATAATGTCGGGCTGTGTCGTGAGTTTGGCTAAATTCTCCATCCGTTTTTCAAACGGCATCGACGCGTGGAAGGCCATGCGGTTGAGATCGACCAGGTAAAAATCATAATCGGGACCATTCTTTTTAATGAGCGTGTTCCCCGAAGTGTTGTCGATGAATTCGATCCCTGCCTCGTGCAACCGGTAGGCAAACCGCGTATACTGGACGATGATGTTCTCGCGGTCGGGATAATGTTGGTTGGTGGTGAGCTCGCGGAACATCAGGTCGGCAGCGAGTTGTTCGCTCACGTAATAGCTTTCCCCAAGGCCCAGAGGTGACAAATCCTCAAAATAAGCCATCGGCTGCGGCGTCCCGAACCCCCTTTCCAGAAGCATATTGGCGTATTCATAGGACCGGCGCGCCTTGGACTTCCTTATGTATCGGTAAATGAAGGAATTGATCGCGCCGGGCTTTTTGAACGATTTGATGTTGACCTTCAGATCGCCAATGTCAAAAATCTTGATCGTGTTGCGCACGGCTTCGCCCAAAAGTTCCCCACGGCTCCCGAATTCGGCGATGCAGCCCGTGATCTGGGTTTCAAGCGCGCGGAAATTCGGGTGGATCGTTTTGTTCATCGGCTGCAAAAGTAACCATTTTGGAATATTTGGTTTATTTTTGGCAAAATACCTCGCCGATGTTCAGGCATTACCTGATTACCCGCTTCAACCTGCGCAATCCCAAGTGGGACAAGACCAAGAACAACGAATCATTGCTCGACCAGGAGTGGATGGACCACCGCATGGAGCTCTTTGCGAATTTCTGTTGCCCGTCGGTGGGCGCACAGGCCCAAAAGAATTTCGACTGGCTGGTTTGCTTTGACGTTACCACGCCCCAAAAATACCGCGTTCGCGCATCGGCCCTGCTCTCGAATATTCCGCAGGCCCGCATCCTCTACCTCGACGGAATGCCCTCGTTCGCGCCCGAGGTCAAGAAACTAATAGCATCCGAAACCCATGGAATTCCGCACCTGATCACCTCGCGCATCGACAACGACGACTGCATCCACCGCAATTTCATCGCCGAGATCCAATCGCACTTTAACGGCCAGGATTACCGCGCCATCGACATCATCGAGGGTTACTCGCTGCAGGTCTCGCCCGAGTTCATGCTCGGCAAAAAGGAACACATCTTCAACCCGTTCATCAGCCTGATCGAGAAGAACCACGACCCCGCGACCGTCTGGCAAAGCGACCACAACATGTGGAAGAAGGAGAGCCGGATCACGACGGTCACGGGAAAGCGCCTCTGGATGTCCATCATCCACGAGAAAAACAAGGTCAACGAGTTCGACGGCTACGGCGATGTGAAATGGCAGGACGTGTCAACCGATTTCGTCGTTTCCCAAGCGATGCAGGCCAAAATACAATCGTCGCTCAAACCCGAGAAAGACTGGAAATGGCTCAGTTTCAAGAACGCGGTCTACGTTCGCTGGGTGCTTTTCAACAAACAGTTCAAGCGCAAACTCGGGATTTATAAGTTGAAGTAGGGCGTGCCGGCGGAAGATGTTCGCCGTTCAAAACGTGATTGGGCCGCCGTCGCGCTCTCGCCTGTATCTTATGCTCGTGCCTCGCAAAAGGATGCCGGCTTGATCGCTCACGCGGATTCAATGTACCAATGTTTAAATGTGCAAATATACCAATTGGAGCTGCAGCCGTAGAACTTACATCAGGATTTGGTCAAGCCAAGCGGCAACGGTAAACTTTTCGACGATGTTTTCAGGAACGGGGCGGTAGGGCGATTCGAGGAATTCGGTGGGGATGGCAAAGTTTTCCACGTCGTCGATCACGAAGATGTTTTGCTCGTCGAAAAATTCGTAATTGCGAACGTCGCGGTTGGTGGTGATGAGCTTTCGGGCAAAACCCAGCGCCTCAAATGTGCGAAAGGTAAGCCCGTCCTGCACGCCGTACTTGTGGATATCCACGATGATCGAGGCGTTTTTGATTTCTGCGATCACCTCGGGATTCTGCATCCGCCGTGAAATAAAGGTCACTAGATCGCTCTCGCGCGGCTTGTCACTCATCACGAAAAAGCGGTAGGGAAAGTTCGCGGCTTTCAATTGCGCCGCCACCTTTTCCAAAACGGCAAACCGGTAATCATACGACGCCACCGAAAAGGCGCCTTTCGGGACAACCGCATCGGTTTGGGGTTGGAAGTAGATGAAGTTCGGGATGAAATTCAGGTTGTATTTTTCCGCGTCGGCTTTTTCGTAGGCCCAAACCGCGTCGAAGTATTTGATCACGTCCTTCTTGCGCGGGATGTTGTTCACCGAGTCGTGGTAATACGCGATCATCCTTTTGGAAGACTTGCGGATCGTTTCGAGTTGGGAATCGAAAAACAGGTCCGGCCGCACAATCAGCGCGATGTCATACTGCTTTGAGGCCACCGCCTCGGTCAAATCCCTGAGCTTCAAATAATTCTTGAGCTTCTTTCCCGTAAACAGCTTGTAACCAGACGAATATATTTTCTCACCTAAATTTTTATATCGGTACGAAAGCGCCGCGGTATTGTAGTAATCGACCTCGGCGTAACGCGTCTTTAGCTCGTCGCGCACCGCATCGTAATACCCCGACATGTCGAAGGTGATGAACAGTACGCGCTTATTTTCCATGCTTTTGCAAGACTTCGTTGAGCTCGTCGAACATCTTCTTGGCGATGACGTCCTTGGTGAAATTTTCGATCAGGAATTGGTAGCCTTTGTCACGAAATTTTTCCTGCAAGGATTCATCGGCCAAAAGCCGCTCGACCTTATCGGCAAAATCGACGGGGTTTCCAACCTCGGCCAACAATCCCGTTTCGCCATTGACCACCACCTCGGGAATCCCGCCCGCATTGGCCGCCACGATCGGGACGCGGCACGCATAGGATTCGAGCAAAACGCCGCCGGTAGGCTCGTTGTTTGAGGTGAATAGGAAAAGGTCGAATTCGGGCAGAATGCTGGGGATGTCTTTTCGGAACCCTGCGAAGATGACATCGTCGGTCAGGCCTAATGATGCAACCTGGGCGCGCACCTCGGCCTCCAGCGGCCCGTCGCCCACCAAAATATATTTCGCCTTCAGGCCGCGCTTCTTGAGTTCCGATGCGGTCGCGACCCAGGTTTTGTGATCCTTAAAGCCCGTGAATGCCGCAATGTTTCCGATGATTTTGTGATCATCGGCGATATTGAACTCGCGCCGTATCAAACCGTTGGGCGACTGCTTGGGGAATTTCGCGATATCGGTCACGCTGCCTACGACACAAAGTTTCGAATGATCGTTCACGGCGTACTTGAGCACGTCGACCACCGGCTGCGATACGCAGATGATCTTCTTGATGCCGGAGTAATTGTATTTCCACTTTCGGAAGAAATTGGTGTCGACCCGTTTGATCAGCGTCCGGCAAAGCACCAGCGGAATTTTCAGGCCGTAAAGCAACGAGGAAAGGACCGCGATCGTGTGCGATTCGCTGTTGTGGATAAAGACGATGTCAGCACGGTTTTCATCGGCGATTTTTTTGAGCGATTTGGCGAACTTGAGATCGTATTCGCCGTTGAAATCAAGCCCGATCACCTGCATGTTTTTGGATGTGGCGATCTGGAAAATCTCGGAATCTTTCGGACAGACGATCCACTGGTCCTCCACATAATTGAAGTCGCGAAAAGCCTCGTAAAGGTAAATGATCTTTTGTTCGTGGCCCCTCCAACCCCGCGATGCCGTGACCTGGATCAGTCTCATAAAATCGGTTTGCGGCAAAGATATAAATCCAATCGCGCGCACTTTAAATACCTTTGCAAAAACTTTTGAGATGGAAGACCTTTCAGCCGAAGTCCACCGCGCCTATGAGGCGATTGCCGCCGGGGGCATCATCCTCTACCCTACCGACACCGTTTGGGGAATCGGGTGCGATGCGTCGAATCCCGAAGCCGTGGCCAAAATTTTCGCCCTGAAAAAGCGCGCCGAGAGCAAATCGATGATCGTATTGGTCAATTCGGACGGGATGCTTCAACGCGTGTTCAAACGCATTCCCGACGTGGCCTGGGACATCCTCGAATTCTCCGAAAAACCCACGACACTCGTGCTCGACGCGCCGCAAAACGTGGCCAAAAACCTCATCGCCGAAGACAACACCCTGGGCGTGCGCGTGGTCAAGGAGCCGTTTTGCTTCAGGCTGATGGAACGCATGAAAAAACCATTGGTCTCCACTTCGGCCAATATTTCGGGTGAGCCGACGCCGCAATCGTTCAAAGAAATCAGCCCCGAGATTGTGAACGGGGTGGACTATGTCGTAAATTTGCACCGCGAAAAAGAAGGCGGGAAACCGTCTGCGATCATCAGGCTTGGGCTTGATTCGCAGGTGAAAATCATCAGGAAGTGACAAACGTCGCATGTCCAATGACGAATGAGACCAACGAGAGGCATTTGAGCGTTTACACGTTGTAAAGTTGCAAGTTTGTAAAGTTAAAAAGTCGCCTATAATTGACGCTTTCCCAAAACCCAAAACCCATAACTCAGAACCTTGAACTACCAATCCGCCCTCACAAACCCGATCTTCCAAATAACTTCCCAGGCATCACAGGACCTCGGGGTTGAAAGCTACGTCATCGGCGGGTTTGTGCGCGATTTGCTGCTGGGGCGCGATTACAAGAAGGACATCGACATCGTGGCCATCGGCAGCGGGATCGACCTCGCCATCAGGGTTTCGGAACTGCTGCCCGGCAAACCCAAGGTGCAGGTTTTCAAAAATTATGGCACGGCGATGCTGCGGCACAAGGACATCGAGATCGAGTTCGTGGGCGCGCGCAAGGAATCGTATTCGGAAAACAGCCGAAACCCGCAGGTGGAACCCGGAACGCTCAAGGACGACCAGGACCGCCGCGACTTCACCATCAATGCCCTGGCGCTTTCGCTGAACCAAAACAGCTTCGGCGAATTGCTCGATCCCTTTGACGGTGTGGGCGACCTCGGCCGAAAAAGCATCAAAACACCGCTCGATCCCGACATCACTTTTAGCGACGACCCGCTGCGGATGCTCCGGGGTATCCGCTTTGCCGCGCAACTCGGCTTTATGCTCGAACCCGAAACCTTCGCCTCGATCAAAAAGAACTGTGAGCGCATCAGGATCATTTCGGGAGAACGCATCACCGAGGAACTTCACAAGATCCTGCTGACGCCCAAACCCTCCGAAGGCTTTTTGCTGCTCTACAAAACCGGGCTTCTGGACATCATCCTGCCGGAGCTGACGGCGCTGAATTCGGTTGAGGAAATCGAGGGACAGACGCACAAGAACAACTTTTACCACACGCTCGAGGTGGTGGACAACATCTGCAAAAACACCGACGACCTCTGGCTTCGCTGGTCGGCACTGTTGCACGACATCGGCAAGGCGCCCACCAAACGCTTTGACAAGAAAATCGGCTGGACCTTCCACGGACACGAATTTTTGGGGTCGAAAATGGTCAAAAAGATTTTCGAGAGGCTGCACATGCCGCTCAACCACAAGATGAAATTCGTGCAGAAAATGGTCATGATGAGCTCGCGGCCCATCGTGCTCTCGGATGATTCGGTGACCGATTCCGCGGTGCGCAGGCTGGTCTTTGACGCGGGTGAGGACGTCGAGAGCCTGATGACGCTCTGCGAGGCCGACATCACGACCAAGAATCCCAATAAATTCAGGAAATACCACGACAATTTCAAACAGGTGCGCAACAAGATCGTCGAGGTCGAGGAGCGTGACCATGTTCGCAATTTCCAGCCACCCGTGACCGGAGAGGAAATCATGGAGATCTTCGGGCTGCCGCCTTCGCGGGAGATCGGCGTGCTCAAGGAAGCGGTCAAGGAGGCGATCCTGGAGGGGGAAATTCCCAATGAATACCAGGCTGCACGCGACTTCGTCTTCAAAAAAGCCGAATCGATGGGCCTCAAACCAAAAAACAATTAGTCATGAAAAAACAGGACAGGCCGGTGGTGATCTGGCTGTTTTCGGGATGTATCTTGATTTTCATCATGGTCGTGGTGGGCGGCATCACGAGGCTGACCAATTCGGGCCTTTCCATGACCGACTGGCACCTGGTGACCGACACCTTTCCCCCGATGTCAGATGAAAGATGGAACGAAGCCTTCGAAGCCTACAAGCAATTCCCCGAGTACAAGCTCATCAACAGCCAAAAGGAATTCACGCTCGAGGATTACAAGTACATTTATTTCTGGGAGTGGTTCCACCGGTTCATCGGGCGCATCATCGGAATCGTCTTCATCATCCCTTTCATCTACTTTTTGATCAAAAAACGCCTGTCGAGGCACACGGTCAAACAATCGCTGATCCTCCTTGGGCTCGGCGCGTTGCAGGGATTCTTTGGATGGTTCATGGTCAAGAGCGGCCTTGTGGACAACCCGGACGTGAGCCATTTCCGCCTCGCGCTTCACCTGGTGACGGCCTTCATTACCTTCGCCTATACCTTTTGGGTCGCGCTTGACCTGATCTATCCTGACCGCAGGGCGCCCCACGCGCTTCGGAGCCTGTCCCGTTTTGCCCTTGCAATCCTTCTGGTGCAGATCATATACGGAGGTTTCGTGGCCGGCCTCAACGCCGGATTGGTCCACAACCACTGGCCGCTTATGTCCGACGGAAAATTGATCCACGAGAGCGTCTGGCTGGAACGCGATTCCATTTTGCTCGCCCTGACCGAAGGCAAGAGCGGCGTTCAGTTTGTCCACCGGACCGTCGCCTATTTCGTGGTTGCCGCCATGGTTTGGCTGTATGTCCGAAGCCGGAGGTATGCGCTGTCCTCAGCCCTTAAAAACGGCTTGAACCTTCTCATCGCCCTGGTAACGGCGCAATTCATTTTGGGTGTTTTTACCCTGCTGATGGGAGTTCCGTTATGGCTGGGATTGCTACACCAGGTTATGGCCTTCATCCTCTTGAGCGCGATGGTTTTCGTGTTGCACCAATTCTCAAAATAAGCTGTAAACGCGCCATAGAACAAATCTATATGGATAGTTCAATACTTTGATAACCAATGCTTAAAATAACATTATTTAAATTAAATTTTAGTATTCCGATTTTTATCTTGACCGTACTCCTGGCCCCTTCACGGGCGGTTTCACAAGACGATGGATTGGGCGGATGGCATATTTATTTTGGCAACATCGCCGTGCCGGATAGCCGTTTTTCGATCGATGCGGAGGCGCAGTGGCGAAACCACGAATTCGCGTCGGACCTGCAACAATTGCTCCTGCGCGGCGGTGTCAAATACCAGGCAACGGAATCGCTTTCATTGGTTATGGGATACGGTTTTATCCAAACCGAAAATGTCGGCGAGCCCGACTTGCCCTTCCGCGAAAACAGGATCTACCAGGAGGCGAACCTTGTGCAAAAAACCTGGAGATTGAATTTCAGGCACCGGTTCCGGTATGAACAGCGTTTTGTGGAAGGCCGGGACTTCAATACCCGCTACCGCTACTGCCTGTCTTTGGATATTCCGCTCAATAACGCTGAACTGGAATCGCGGACGGTTTATGCTTCATTTTACAACGAAATCTTCATCCACGGGCAAAAGACCGCGGATTCTCGCGCGGTTTTCGACCGCAACAGGATTTACCTCGGTGCGGGCTATCGGTTTACAAAGAGCCTTGCCCTGCAGGCCGGGTGGATGAACCAGGTCCTGGAAAACTCGGCCAAGGCGCAGGTTGTCCTGTCGGTGCATCACAAAATGTCCTTCTAACCCAGCCAGGACTTGAATTCGGGGACGCGCTCACGGGCGACGATGACCTCATCGGCCTTAAAGGTGGGAAGAATGACTTTCAACCGGCTGTTGCTGTAAATCTGGATTTCCCTGATGGCCGGCAGGCTGACGATAAATTTCCGGCTTACCCTGAAAAATTTTGACGGGTCGAGTTCCGGCTCCAAGGCTTCCAATGGAGAATCGATCAAATAGTCCCGATTTTCGACGGTATGCAAATAAGTTCCCTTGTTCTCGCTGTAGATGCATTCGATTTCTTCCATCGGCACAATCTTCAGTTGCTGGCCGATCCTGACGGTAAAGCGCTTGCGGTAAGCATCCTTTTGGGGCGAGAGCAGGCGCCTGAGATCGTCAAGATTTGCGCCTGATTGCGCCGTTTTGCGCGCGCGGAATTTTTCCACCGCAACCTCGAGTTCTTCCTCGTCTATCGGTTTAAGCAGGTAATCGATACTGTTTAATTTAAAAGCCTTTAGCGCATATTCATCATAGGCGGTCGTGAAGATCACAGCACTTTCGACGGCCACTTTTTCGAATATCTCGAAGGAAAGCCCGTCGGAGAGTTGGATATCCAGGAAGATGAGGTCGGGATGGCTGTTGTTTTCAAACCATGCTACGGCCTCTGCCACCGAATGCAGCATTGCCTCGGGCACGATTCCCAGTTTCTCGAGCTTGCGTTGCAACAGCCGTGCGGCCGGCTTCTCGTCCTCGACAATCACGGTTCGCACTACTCCCATCTTTGGCGTTTTTCCTTTTCCATAAGTTCGCGCACTTTGCGTTCTTCCCAGTTCTTGCCAAAAACCACGTTCTCGGTAAAGACCCCCAGGGCGTGAAACGCAAGGCCGATTCCCCAGAAAAAAGCCGTCGCAAAGGTGCCGAAATCCCAGAATTCCTCGCCCGGATCGAGCGTAAAGAATTTGATTGCGATCAGCGTCACGTTGACGGCAAAATAAATCATGGCGTGTTTGTAAAATCCGGCAAGTGCCTTCACCCGTTTCCGGGCGCGCTCCAGGCGCTGTTGTTCGAGGGTATTGAGTTGTTCCATTTTAGTTGGTATTAGCTTTCAGCCGTCAGCTTTCAGCAGCCAGTTTGATTTCGTTAAAATTGATGTTCCGCAATTATCAAGATACGTTTTGAGTTCTGGGTTATGGGATGTGGGTTAATTGCGATCCCCCATTTATAATTTATAATTTATAATTTCCTTTCCTTCCTCACGAGCTCCTTCACCTTCCGCTCTTCCCAGTCGCGCCCCAAAAAAGGCATGTAATTGAACGCCGACATATAGTGGAACAGCAGCCCGAATCCCCATCCGATCGCCGGAAAAAAGAACCAAAGGAACTTCGGGTAAGTGACCAGGTTAAGGATCGTCAGGGAAGGGATTACGATCAGGTAGGCCGTCAGGTTTCCGTAGAAACTCTTGATGTCGTCGACGCGTTTCAGGATGCGGGCGTACTGGTCGTCGGGAACTGCTACCGGCTCAAAATCGAGGCGTTTAGTCAGCATCGGAATGCGTACTGCAAAAGCATCGGCGTCCGTGTC
>JAEWCF010000085.1 GCA_023390775.1 Bacteroidota bacterium
TCCAATCCAGTCGAGGTCACTTAAGAATAAACCCGTGCGACAGCGCGGGTTTTTTTGCGCTCGTTTGTGTGCCGAAGCGGCCGCTTCAGGCAAGCAAAGGAGTGCAAAAAAACGGCCGCTCGCCGGAGCGGTGTTTCCATTTAGACTACGGAGCTCATTCTGGATATGCAATCCAGTCGAGGTCACTTAAGAATGGAAACCCGTGCGACAGCGCGGGTTTTTTTGTGCCTAATTGCGCGCCAAAGCGACAGCTTTAGGCAAAGCAAGAAGGCACAAAATTAACCGCTCGCCAGAGCGGTGTTTCCATTTAGACTACGGAGCTCATTCTGGATATCCAATCCAGTCGAGGTCACTTAAGAATAAACCCGTGCGACAGCGCGGGTTTTTTTGCGCTCGTTTGCGCGCCGAAGCGACAGCTTCAGGCAAAGCAAAGAGCGCAAAAATAACGGTCGCTCGCCGGAGCGGGCTTTCCATGGTGCCAACTCTGGATATTCAATCCGTCGAGGTCAGGATTTTAGTTTCAACCAATTGAAATCTGCGGGGCCACAATTGAGTGAGTTTCGCATTTAACAAGTGTACCATTCCAATTAACCCAAAATTAATAAGGTATCCCAAGCGGGCGTTAAATCTGTTTCAAAAAGTCGGCAAAATAGCTGCTGCCAATCCGCCTCATGTTTAAATTTGAGTAAACAATTAAACGACAATCAATTATGAAAAAGTACCTTTTCCTGTTGGGCGCGATGCTGGTGTTCTCGGTAACGTCGGCACAGACCCAGCGCACCACCGAAACCAAGCCGGTGCAAAAAACCACGACCGTCAAGGCTGCTGACGGAACCATTGTGCAGCAAACCACTACTACGACAACGGTGGACGGGGTAGCCCCCGATCAAAGCCGTCAAAATACCAGCGATATCGTGACACCGGTGGGCGCCAAAGTCAACGCCACTGACGGCCAGACGGCTCCTACGGGCACCGGTGCAACTGACGTTAACGCGACCGGTACGAAAACTACGACAACTACTACGACCACGAAGACGACAGCACGACCGTAATGTAATTGGTTTTATTTTGTTTTGGTGGAAAGGTTTGGGAGGATTTTTTTCCCAAACCTTTTTTTAATTGTCCGATGCGAGCCGGGCATAAATGACGCTGTCCAGGAATTTGCCCTGATAATGGAGGTTTTCGCGCAAATGGGCTTCCTTTTTAAATCCGTTTTTCCTAAGGACGGCCTCCGAAGCGGTATTTTCGGGATCGATGATCGCCTCGATCGAGTTGAGTTTCATTCCTTTAAAACCATATTTCACGATCGCCGCGACCGCCTCCGTAGTGATTCCGCGGCCGGCAAACTCTTTCAAAACCATGTACCCGATTTCTCCGCGATAATCTTCGGGCTTGATCTGGTAAATCCCCATGAGCCCGACCATGCGGTCATCGCCCTTTAGCGTGACCGCCCAATTGATTCCCGCATTTTCGTCGATTTTGGCATTGATCAGCGAGAGGTGCGCCGCGGCATCGTCAAGATCTTTTGCAAGTGGCCGCGGTACGTATCGCATGAGTTCGGGATCCGAGCGCATGGCAAACATTTCCTTGACATCGGTACTCGCGGGGCGCCGCAATAGTAACCTTTCGGTATGTAGGATCGGGAATGGGTCAAAATTGATCTGAAGCATCGACAAAAACGGTTTGGAATGACGTAAAGATATTCCAATTTCCCATTAACCCATGCTTTTGCCATCCATTTGGCTACCGGCCAAAGGCGAAGGCAAGCAATAAAATGTAACCCGTCACCGCAACCACCCCATGCGCAACAGCCAGCCATTTAGGTGGCCTGGCCTTCGTCAGGTCTTTGTACAGCAACAGCAATCCGCCCATCGCTGCCATGATCAATACGATCATGCTCTCCACAGGCCCGGCCTCATTGGTTGCGACGTAATAGATGAGCAGTGCCAGGCCGATCACGGCCATCAGCCCGTGGATCATGGAAAGTCCTTTGGGCGTCTGTTTGCCGCGCAGGACAAGGGAAAGCAGGTACATGCCGCCGAGCGCCGCAAGCCCGAATATCGTGACGATGATGTAGATCGTTTCCATCATTCCCGGATTTCGGATTCGTCATAATACGGAAGGTCACGATTGGCCGGCCCATTGAGGACTTTTCCCTCGTAGGAAAACCGGCTTCCATGGCACGGGCAATCCCAGGACTTTTCATCGGCATTCCACGAGACCGTGCATTTGAGATGGGTGCATTCGGCCGAGACGATGTTGAGCGAACCCTTTTCGTCCCTGTACACCCCGAATTTTTCCTCCAGCATTTCAACGATCCGCCCCTCGCCCGCCGCAACCGATTCCAGTTCCCTGGACGATTTGAAATTGGGTTGTTGCCTGAGGTAGCCCAACATGTCGTTGAACATGTGCTGGAAAGCGATCCCGCTTTCCGAAATCGTGAACCGCGAAGGGCTGTAGATTTTTGCAAAACGGTTTTCAACTCCGTTGATCAGGTCGGCGATCAGCATCCCGCCAAGGGTGCAGTGCGTCATCCCGTTGCCCGAATCGCCCGTGATGATATAAACATTGTCGTGGTCAAACGGGTTCCTCCCGATGTAGGCCACGCCATCCATCGGTTCCATCACCTGGCCCGACCACCTAAAGGCGATCTCGCCCGTCGGAAAGTGCTCTTTTGCCCAGGAAGCAAGCCGCGTGTAACGTTCTTTCTCGGGAACATCGATGTCACTTGTATCGCCGGTGGGGTGATCCTCTCCGCCCACGATCAAAAGGTCATGCATTTGATCCATCGGCTGTACCCGTACATAATGATAAGGGGCGACATCGCGATCCATTTCATAATCGCCGGAATCCCACCAGAGCGCATAGGGAAGCTGGCCTTTTTCGATCCTGAAAGCCGTAACATAGGTGCGGTACGGAAACTGTTTGGTGGGCAGGATAAACCTGGAATTGACCGGTGCGTTGGTTGCCACAACCACGTTTTTGGCTTTGATCGAATGCCCGTTTGCCGTAATCCCTTCATGCGTGATTTCCGAGGCATGCGTTCCCGTAAATATCTTTCCGCCCATTTCCCGGATTTTTTCGGCAAGGCCCAGAATATATTTCATCGGGTGGAACTGAGCCTGGTTCCTGAAGACGAGCCCCTTCATATTCCCAATAATTCCGGGCATCGAATCCACCAACTCAACCTCGAGCCCGGCCTTTCGCGCTGCATCGCATTCCCGTTCGAGGACATCTTCCTTGTCCGACGGATGCCTGAAGAGATAGCCGTCGACCCGCGTGAAATCGCAATCGATGTTTTCGCGTTCCGAAGTCTGCCTTATGAATTCGATCGCCGCATTGTGGCTCTCGGCCAAAAGCGCCGCTTTTTCCTTTCCGAATGTTTTTTCGAGGTTGTAATACCGATCGTCCAGGGCGGCCGTGACATGAGCGGTGGTCCTGCCCGTTTCGCCGCTGCCCAGCAACCCGTCTTCCACCAGCACGACACTTCGACCGGAGCGCGCCAGGCAATAGGCCGTGGTGATCCCGCCCAATCCCCCGCCCACGATTACGGTGTCGGTTTCAAGATTTTCTTTTAAAGGTTCAAATTCCCTCGTCGGCACCGAATCCACCCAGTAGGAATTATGGGTGCCGGCCGTGCGGTCCAAGTCGTTGTGATCCATGTTTTAAGGAGTTGATTACTACTTAAATTTACACAATCGGACGCTTTTTTTCGGGCTTTTTAAGATAAGATTTGGAATTACTCCAAATTGAGGCTGATGGGGTAATTATACAAACAGCGCACCGGCTTTCCGCCAATTTGCGCGGGCACCCAATTCTCCCTGAAGAGGTGAAGGACTCGCCCGGCTTCGGCCTGCATGTGCGCATACTGGGCCTGCTCGAATGCCTTTTGTTCCTCGGTCATGATCGACACCATATCGCCGGGGACAAGGTCCTTGACGCTGATGTAAAATGATTTGATGTCCGACATCGTGCCGTCTGTTTCCACAATGAAGCTCGTGAAGATCTTGACCTGCTTGTTGCGGATTTTCTCCGGATACGAGAAATGGTCCGATACGAATTTGGTCAAAGTGTACATCCCGTTTTTGAGATTGGGCTTGGAATCCACTTCAGTCGAACGGTACACTTTACTCTCGTCCGCGGCCTGGGCCAATACGGTCACGGAACACAAAAAAAAGATCACGGTGGCCAGTTTCTTCATGGAAAAGATAAATGCCGAAGATAGATAAATTATCCAAACCCCGGAAAAAGACAAAAAAAAAGCCGCCCAAACGGACGGCCGGGTGTTTTACGCCCTTTCATGTATGCCTTCCTTGATTTCCTCGACCATTTTCCGGTTGAAGGCATCAAGGTCCTTTGGCGAACGGCTGGTCACCAGGCCATTGTCCACCACCACTTCCCTGTCAACCCAATTGGCGCCGGCATTTTCAAGATCTTTCCGGATCGTGTGGTACGAGGTCATCTGCCGCATGGATACTACTCCCGCGTCGATCAGTGTCCACGGCCCGTGGCAAATCGCGGCCACCGGTTTTTTTTCGTCAAAGAAATGTTTGACAAATTTTTGAACGCTCTCTTCGGTGCGCAGTTTATCCGGATTCATAACGCCTCCTGGCAAAACGAGCGCATCGTAATCGGACGCGGAAACCTCGTCAAGTGTTTTGTCCACTTCGTATTTCGGGCCCCAATCCTCTCCGGCCCAAGACTTTATGGATCCGATCTTAAGGCTGATGATGTGCGCGGTCCAACCCTGTTCTTCCAGTGCTTTTTTGGGTGATTTCAATTCGCTTTCCTCGAATCCGTCGGTGGCGACGATGGCAATTTTCTTACTCATGGCGATCGGTTTTAAAATTTATCCTGAATTTACCCATTTGTTTTTTCGGGCACTATTAAGAAAACCATAATAATCGTTGTTAAATGCCCGTTGTCTACGGAACATTGGAGGCGTCGAACCCGCATTTATACGATTTTGCAGGAATTTACATATTTCCAAGCCGTTAATCTGATAAACCGCCTTTAAAAAAGTATAAGAAGGAACGATTATTGTCATCGTAACTTTAATTGTGAAAAGGAAATCAACCAAAAAAGACTGAGCCATGGATACCGAAGAATTCCTCATAAAAGCCGAAGAAATCGCAATGCTATATCCCGAGGACGAGCTCGCCGCGCGATTTTTGAAAAAGTGTACCGACACGGTGCAGGATGAAGTGGAATGCATGCAGCTTGCCGGCCAGGTGCTGATGAAATTTGCGAGCTGAAGCTATCGCCAAAAACAACAAGACAGACCAATAATTTGGTCTGTCTTTTTTTATGCCTGATCGCTTATTCGGGATTTTGGTTCCGGAAGACCAGTTCGCCGTCAAAACTGTCCAAAAGGATGATGCTCTCGGTCTTGATGTTTCCCGCAAGGATTTCCTTTGAGAGACGGTTCATGACCTCGCGCTGGATCACGCGCTTGACCGGCCGGGCGCCAAATTGCGGATCGTATCCTTTTTGCGCCAGGTAATCCACCGCTTCCGGCGTGGCATCCAGGGTAATGTTTTGTTGCGCCAGCAGTTTGGTAACCGACTTGAGCTGCAATTGAACGATCTGCCGGAGATTTTCACGGCCCAGTGGGGTAAACATCACGATTTCGTCGATGCGGTTGAGGAATTCGGGCCTTACCGTCTGCTTAAGAAGTGCCAGGACTTCTACCTTTGCGGCTTCGGTTGCTGCCTCGATCCCTCCCTTGAGATTTTCGAACTTCTCCTGGATAACCGCGCTTCCCATGTTGGAAGTCATGATAATGATCGTGTTCTTGAAATCGGCAAGGCGGCCTTTGTTGTCGGTGAGACGGCCCTCGTCCAAGACCTGGAGCAGGATGTTGAACGTGTCCGGATGCGCTTTCTCGATTTCGTCCAGCAGCACGACCGAATACGGTTTGCGGCGAACGGCTTCGGTCAATTGACCGCCCTCGTCATAGCCGACATATCCCGGAGGCGCGCCCACGAGCCTGGAAACGCTGTGGCTTTCCTGGTATTCGCTCATGTCGATACGGGTCATCGCGTTTTCATCGTCAAAGAGATATTCGGCGAGCGCCTTGGCCAGCTCGGTCTTACCGACACCGGTAGTTCCGAGGAACAAGAACGACCCGATCGGCCTGCGCATATCCTGAAGCCCGGCACGGCTGCGGCGCACCGCATCGCTGATCGCCTCGATGGCTTCCTCCTGCCCCACCACACGTTTGTGCAGTTCATCCTCAAGCCGAAGCAGTTTTTCGCGTTCGCCCTGCAGCATCTTGACTACGGGAACGCCCGTCCATTTGGCCACGACTTCGGCAATGTCCTCGCGAGTGACTTCCTCCTTGATCAGTGAATTGCCTGCCTGGTTCTCGGCGAGTTGTTTTTGAAGCTCGTCGAGTTTTTGCTGGGCTTCCTTGATCTTTCCGTACCGCAGTTCGGCCACGCGGCCGTAATCGCCGTCGCGCTCGGCACGTTCGGCGTCGAGCTTGAATTCCTCGATTTCGGTCTTGACGTTCTGGATGTTGTCCACGACGTCCTTTTCAGACTTCCACTTCGCGTATATTTCGTTGCGCTCGTCTTTTAAATTCGCGAGTTCAAGGCCCAATATCTTGAGTTTGCTCTCATCGTTCTCGCGCTTGATGGCTTCAATTTCGATCTCAAGCTGCATGATGCGACGGTCCAGCACGTCAAGTTCCTCGGGTTTTGAATTGATCTCCATCCGGAGTTTTGAAGCCGCCTCATCCATCAAATCGATCGCCTTGTCTGGCAAAAAACGAGAGGTAATGTACCGTTGCGAAAGTTCCACCGATGCGATGATGGCCTCGTCCTTGATGCGGACCTTGTGGTGCGTCTCGTACTTTTCCTTGATTCCCCGCAGGATGGAAATTGCGCTCTCGGTATCGGGTTCGTCCACCATCACCTTCTGGAAACGGCGTTCAAGGGCCTTGTCCTTTTCAAAATATTTCTGGTATTCGTCGAGCGTGGTAGCACCAATAGCGCGGAGTTCGCCCCGCGCCAGTGCAGGCTTGAGGATGTTGGCGGCATCCATTGCACCTTCTCCGCCGCCCGCACCAACAAGCGTGTGGATCTCGTCGATGAACAGCACGATGTCGCCTTCGGCAGACGTAACCTCCTTCACCACCGATTTAAGCCTCTCTTCGAATTCGCCCTTGTATTTCGCACCGGCGATCAGGGCACCCATGTCCAGCGAATAAACGATCTTGTCCTTGAGGTTTTCGGGCACGTCGCCGTCCACAATGCGGTGCGCGAGGCCTTCGGCAATTGCGGTCTTACCTACGCCGGGCTCACCCACGAGCATCGGGTTGTTCTTGGTGCGCCGGGTCAGGATCTGCAAAACGCGCCTGATTTCCTCGTCGCGTCCTATGACCGGATCGAGCTTCCCGTTACGCGCCAGTTCATTGAGGTTCTTGGCGTACTTGGAAAGCGCGTTGAAGGTCTCTTCCGCCGATGCCGACGTAACGCGCCCGCCCTTGCGAAGTTCGGCCATCGCCGACTTGAGCGCCTCCTGGGTCACGCCCTGATCCTTGAGCATTTGCGAAACCTTGCTCTTGGACTGCAGGATCGCTAGCAATAAATGTTCGACCGAAACGAACTCGTCGTTCATATTGCCCGAAATGATTTCCGCGTCGTTCAGTGTGCGTCCCGCTTCCCGGGAAAATTGCATCTCACCCCCGGACACTTTCGGGAAGGATTCCAGCGCACTTTGCAAAACGCGTGTGAACAACTGCACGTTTACGTTGAGTTTTCCCAACAGATAGGGCAGCACATTCTCGTCGACCTCGATCAATGAAAGCATGAGGTGCTCATTCTCGATCTGCTGATGCCCAAGCCTTTGCGCCACCTGTTGGGCATGCTGGAGAGCTTCCTGTGATTTGATCGTGAATTTGTTGATGTTCATTATAATATTGTTTTTAGTTTAACAGGGTCATGCACGGATTTTCCGTAATTTGAATCGGCGCTGTCAACAAACATTCCGTGGGAAAAAACCGGACAAAACGGCATCGATAGCAAAATTTATAACGACAAAAAGTCTTAATACCTGACGTATGAGCCTGATGGATAAGTTTTTCGGGGGCACCCCTAAAGATACGCATAACGAACGGACGGGCTGGAAAAACCTCACCGCATTGCCGCAACTTGAGGAAATCGAGGACATTTCGGCGACCAGGCCCGTGGTCATCTTCAAACATTCGACGCGCTGCAGCATCAGCCGCATGGCACTAAAGAATTTTGAACGGGAATCGGGCGGCGATTTTCCGGCAGAGCGATATTACCTGGATTTATTGTCGTTCCGAGAGGTTTCGAATGCCATTACCGACCGGTTCGGAATCCAACACCAATCGCCGCAGTTGCTGCTCATCTCGGGTGGCAGGTGCGCCTACCATGCCTCGCACGCCCAAATAGACGCGCAGGATACGCTAAAGAAAATCGAGGGATTAGGTTAACGTCGGGTAACCTTGTTTTTGCCGATGATCGACTTGAGTTTCGCCTTGAGGTCTTCGCCCGTGTCAAATACCATCTGTTCGTTTGTGGGGAAAGGCAGTGCCGGCCTTCCGACGTATTTCAGGTACTCCTCGTCCACCGCACGCTTGTCGCCCTTGATCCGGGCATAGATATTCTCAAAGACGAATTCGCTCGCCAGCGGAAAACTCTGCAGCATTTGATTGTTGGCAAAGTCGATGTAATCCACCTTGGCTGAGACCTGGCAAGCCTTGAACTGGCGGAATTCGAAAACCGTGGCGCTTACCTTTTTCATATTGGGGACCATGACAGGATTCCCGACGCTGTCATTGACCACCTGGCCGTTTCGGTCGAGCAGTTTCTTCATGCCGACCTTGATCTCCCTTTCCACGCGGAATTCCCTTTCTTTCACCTGTTCCGGCGATATTTTAATATCGCGGAAGTTTACCGCCACCCCGAAATCATAGGGGATGTCCTTTAGCCGGTTGGCGTGATAGGTGGTCCAGCGGTCGTTGAGCCCGGACGTCCCAAAATTCAAAAGATCAGCCTCGAGCCTTTGCGGAATTATGAAGGGCGTGTCGTTCTTAAGGTAGATGCTGACGTAGTCCATTCCGGCCTCCCGCGCCCGGTCGCGAAGTTTACCGGAGTCCTTGAACCCCGAGCTGATTTGCTCCAGGTAGAGAAGCTCGTCGAATGCGGCCCGGGCGTCCGCCTTTTTCCGCGTGGCCAACAGCGCCGATGCCTTGTCGTAGAGGTATTTTGCGAGTGCGTTCTTGCTGCTCACGATCTGCTCCGAATAATCTTCAAACGGGAAGATCGCGTTGCGGTTCTCGCGGATCAGCCGCAGCGGAAGCAGCGGGCGGATCAATTCCTGCCGGCGATGCAGCTGCAAATAGGTTTTGTACACATTCTCATAATTGGTGGGATTGCCCTCGCCCATCAAAAGGGCAATATCGCGGCCGTCGCGTTCCTTCGCCTTGGCAAACGCCTCCTCCAACATGTAGACGTAGTCCTGCTTTCCCTTCTTGTCCTTGTTGTTGCGGAGCCCGTTCACCGCAATCTCGATAGCCTGGTCATAATCGCCCGAACTGATATGATTGCGGGCCTGTTTGGCGCCACAGCCGGCAAGGGCCAGCGCAAGGATAATGAAAATGCCTCTCATAAAAGAATGTCGAATGTCGAACGTCACCCGAGGCGCTTCCGAACTGGCGGAGCGCAGCGAGGTAAATGTCCAACGGCGTTACAATTGTTAGTTTGTAAAGTTATAAAGTTTTTTAGTTGGAGACTGACGACTGACGACTGACGACTGATGACTGATGACTGCAAACTATCGCACGAAAGTCGGCAACAACTTATTGCAGACTTCCCCAAACCCGATCCTAACCTTCTCGTTCTGGCAATACCCGCGCATGATGACGCTATCGCCGTCGTTGATGAAGCGGCGTTCTGTGCCGTCGCTCATGACCAGTGGTTTCTTGCCGCCCCAGGTAAGTTCGAGCATCGACCCGAACGAATCCTCAGTTGGCCCGGAAATCGTCCCCGACCCCATCATGTCGCCTGAATTCACGCGGCAACCGTTTGACGTATGGTGCGCGAGCTGCTGGCTCATGCTCCAGTACATATACTTGAAATTGGACCGGCTGACGGTTACCGGCTCGGCGCCTTCGGGCTCGATGAGCACCTCAAGGTTGATGTCGAACGCGTTCTTGCCTTTCTGCTGAAGATAAGGAAGCGGTGTCGGTTCCTGTTTTGGCCCTTTTGTCCGGAATGGCTCAAGCGCATCCATCGTCACGATCCAAGGGGAAATCGACGATGCAAAATTCTTGGCCAGGAACGGCCCCAGCGGCACATATTCCCATTTCTGGATGTCCCGAGCGCTCCAGTCATTGAGCAGCACCATCCCGAATATATAGTCCTCGGCTTCGTGCACCGGGATGTTCTCGCCCATGACATTGGCATCGGTCGTGATAAAAGCGGTCTCGAGCTCAAAATCCACCGATCTCGACGGCCCGAAAACCGGAGTGGACTCGCCCGCGGGAAGCGTCTGTCCCATCGGCCTGTGGATCGGGATACCCGAAGGAATGATCGTGGAACTGCGCCCGTGGTATCCCACCGGAATGTGCAGCCAGTTGGGAAGCAACGCATTCTCCGGGTCGCGGAACATCTTGCCCACGTTGGTCGCGTGTTCCTTGCTCGAGTAAAAGTCCGTATAATCGCCAATCATGACCGGAAGCTGCATCTCCACCTCGTCCATCCTGAAGATCACGACATCCCGGTGTGATTCATTGTCGCGCAGTTGCGGATTCTTTTCGTCGAATATGTCTGCGATGCGGTTGCGCACGAGGCGCCATGTCTTTTTGCCGTCCGAAATGAAGTCGTTGAGCGTGTCCTGCATGAACATGTCGTCGGTGAGTTCGATGCCTTCAAAATAGTTGAGTTGCTGCAGGGCGCCGAGGTCGATCGCGTGGTCGCCGATGCGCGTCCCGATGGTGATCACGTCGTCTTTGGTGAGGAACACCCCGAACGGAATATTCTGGATGGGAAAGTCGCTGTCCGCGGGCACTTCAAGCCATGATTTCCGGGCGGGATTGTTGGCGGTTATGGGCATTTAAAAGGAGGTTTCTTTAGGTTAAATTTAGCAATCAAATATAAAATTATGATTCATCGTACAAAACGTTTTGTGTATTTTTGACAGCAATTTAACGAAATCACACTACATGTTACGCGACAACGAAATATTCGACCTCATCATAGAAGAACAGGACCGCCAGGTCCATGGATTGGAACTCATTGCATCAGAGAATTTTGTAAGCGACGGGGTCCTCGAGGCCGCCGGTTCGGTACTGACAAACAAGTATGCCGAAGGGTATCCCGGGAAGCGTTATTACGGCGGATGCGAGGTTGTCGATGTCGTCGAACAGATTGCCATCGACCGAGCAAAAGCCCTCTTTGGCGCCGAATACGTCAATGTACAGCCGCATTCCGGATCGCAGGCCAATACCGCTGTTTACGCGGCCTGCCTTCAGCCGGGAGACAAGATATTGGGGTTCGACCTGGCCCACGGCGGGCATTTGACCCACGGATCGCCGGTGAATTTTTCGGGAAAACTGTACCGTCCGGTTTTCTACGGCGTGGACCGCGAAACGGGGATGCTGGATTACGACAAGATCCGCGAGGTGGCCATGGCCGAAAAACCGAAAATGATCATCGCCGGCGCCTCGGCCTACAGCCGGGATATGGACTTTAAGAAATTCCGCGGTATTGCAGACGAAAGCGGCGCACTCCTGATGGCCGACATCTCTCATCCGGCGGGGCTCATCGCCAAGGGGCTGATGAACGATCCCGTCCCGCATTGCCATATCGTGACGACCACGACGCACAAAACCCTTCGCGGCCCGCGCGGCGGCATGATCATGATGGGCAAGGATTTCGAAAACCCGTGGGGCCATAAAACCCCGAAGGGCGAGATCAAGATGATGTCCAACCTTTTGGACATGGCCGTGTTCCCGGGCAACCAGGGAGGCCCGCTCATGCACATCATCGCGGCCAAGGCGGTCGCTTTTGGTGAGGCGTTGCAGGACGAGTTTTTCAGGTATGCGATGCAGGTCCAGAAAAATGCAAAGGCAATGGCGCATGCCTTCATCTCGCGCGGCTATAACATCATTTCCGGCGGAACCGACAACCACATGATGCTCATCGATCTGCGGAACAAGAACATAACAGGCAAGGAAGCCGAGAATGCGCTTGTCAGGGCCGAAATCACCGTAAACAAGAACATGGTCCCGTTCGACGACAAATCGCCTTTCGTCACCTCGGGAATCCGTGTGGGAACCGCCGCCATCACCACCCGCGGGCTGTTGGAGAAAGACATGGAGACCATCGTCGAACTCATCGACCGCGTTATCAGCGACCACACGAACGAGGAAGTGCTCGAGGCCGTTGCCGACGAGGTCAACGGGATGATGAGCGAACGCGCGATGTTTGTATTTTAATTTGTAAAAATGTCAACTTTCAGGCTGCAGCTTCCCACCGATCCGCGATGGGTCAATATCGTGGAGTCCAACATTGCCGAAATTTTGTCGGATCATGCCTGGTGCGAACAAAAGGCGGCCGCCAACGCGCTGACGATCGTCACGCTCAATCCCGACAATCCCGCGTTGATCAAGGACATGCTCGCGCTGGCCAAAGAAGAAATCGAACATTTTGAACGCGTGCACCAGATCATCGTCTCGCGGGGCTATACGCTCCAAAAAGAGAACAAGGACGATTATGTGGGCGAGCTCGCCGGCTACATGAAACGTTCCTCCACGGGCTCGAGGCAATCGGGTTTGGTGGAGAGGCTGCTTTTTTCGGCCATGATCGAGGCGCGCAGCTGTGAACGGTTCAAGGTCCTTTCCGAAAACATTTCGGATCCGGAACTCGCCTCCTTTTACCGCGAACTCATGGAAAGCGAGGCAAGCCATTACACGCTTTTCATCGGGTATGCACGCGAATACGGCAAGGGAATCGATGTCGAGAAGCGGTGGCGGGAATGGCTGGATTTCGAGGCTTCGGTGATCGCAAACTATGGCAAACGCCAAACCGTCCACGGATGATCCGGATCTCTGAAGCGCTTCCCAACGAGCTCAATGCCGTGCGCCACATCGCGCAGCAAACCTGGCCCGTGGCGTACGGAAAGATCATTTCGGCCGGCCAGATCGCCTACATGCTCGATCTCTTCTACAGCGACGAAAAGCTGAACGCCGACCTGGAATCGGGACAAAAGTTCCTGCTTGCCACAGACGGTGCTGACCCTTTAGGCTTCGCGGGCATCGAACACGGCTGGAAAAACGGGCCCGTCACCCGGATCCACAAAATCTATATCCTGCCGTCGGCGCAAGGAAGAGGCATCGGGAAAATGTTGATGGATGAAATTCTGCAACGCGCCGAAAAAACGGGAGACCAAATAATTTCACTCAATGTCAACCGGCAGAACCCCGCCATCAATTTTTACAAACACCTGGGATTCGAAATCGTTTCGAGCGAAGACATCGACATCGGCCACGGCTATCTCATGGAGGATCACATTATGGAAAGGCCCGTCATGGCAAGACCGTAATCCCGGCCTGCACAAGCAACCCCGGCAATCCCTCGCGCGAGAATCTTGCTCCCTTCATCCTGTTTTTGGACGGATCGATGACGAAATTCCGTGCCGATGAAAAATCTGCCGCCCGCAGGTCTGCCTCGAGAAAAACCGCCTGATGCAGGTCACAATTGCCGAAAAATGTTTTTTCCAGTTTCACCGACATGAAATCGGCAGCCACCAGGTCGCAGGACACGAACCTCGTCCCGGAGAGCCGCAATCCGTAAAATTGCGAATACCGAAGGCTGCATCGGGTAAAGGAGACCTCGAAAATGGTTTTGTCGATCATCGCGAAATTCACCTGCGAGAGGTCACAATCGATAAATTCCGCGTTTCGCAGCGCGGTGTGGTTCAACCCCGCGCCCCGAAAATTGCAGTCGGTGAAAACGCAGTCGATAAAAATGACGCCCATGAAGGTGCAGGCCGAGAAATCGCACCCGGTGAACGTACATTGCTCAAATTCGAGCATCTGCATCGCATCGGCACCATACGTGATTCCGGCAAAATTCTCTTCTTCAATATAGTTTCCCACGCGTTCTTTTTGGACTTGCGACTTTCTTCTTCCAACTTCTTTCGCAAAGGAACAAAATTATGTAACGATTGCGGGCGGGCCGCTTTTTAAATTTGCCGTGCCAAACTACCTTTGCCGCCATGCAGACCGAGAATCCGAATCCCATTCCCCCTACCGGCTTTTTTGGAAAAAACCCGTCGCTGAAACTCCGCGAGTTCCGGTTGTTCCTCTCGTTGCGGTTTGGGATCATCTTCACGCTCAACATGCAGAGTACGGTCCTGTACTTTTGGGTTTACGACCTGACGCACGACAAGCTGTCGCTGGGTTTCGTGGGACTTGCAGAAGTCATTCCCGCCATCGTCTGTTCGTTCTTCTCCGGCCATGTCGTGGATCTGAACGAAAAACGCCGGATGGTCCTGGCATGCCTGGCCGGATATATCGTCCTGGCAACGGGATTCACCTTGCTCGCGATGGATTCCGCGCAATCGCGGATGCCCTTTGACTATATCCTGCACCTGATTTATTTGTTGGTATTTTTGGGCGGGATGCTGCGCTCATTCTACAGCCCGTCCATGTTTGCCCTGTTCGGGCTCGTCGTGCCCAGAAAACACTATCCCAACGCCACGAGCTGGAGTTCGATGGCCTGGCAGCTTGGCGCGGTGGGCGGTCCGTTGGCGGCCGGATTCTGCATTGCGCTGTTGGGCATCTCGTGGAGCCTGGCATTGGTCGGCGCCATTCAATTGCTGCTGCTTCTTCCCCTTTTGGCGATCAAGGCCAAGCCGATTGTCCGGAAAGCGAAGGAACCCGTACTGCGCAGCGTGACCGAAGGGCTCCGGTTTGTCTACAGGACGCCCGTGCTGATGGGGGCCCTCGCGCTTGACATGTTTGCCGTGCTCTTTGGCGGCGCCGTGGCGCTTTTGCCGGTCTATCAGAAGGAAATACTGCACGTGAGCGAAATGGGGTTCGGGGTCTTGAGGGCGGCGCCGGGAGTCGGGGCGATTGCGACCATGGGGTTGCTGGCCTTTTTGCCGATCAAGGACCATCCGGGAAGGAAATTGTTTTTGTGCATCGGCGGATTCGCCATTTCCATCATCGTCTTTGGACTTTCGACAAACTTTTACCTGTCGTTTTTCATGTTGCTGCTCTCGGGAATGTTCGATGCCGTGAGCGTGGTGATCCGAAGCACGATCCTGCAACTCGTCACGCCCGACGATATGCGCGGAAGGGTCTCGGC
>JAEWCF010000055.1 GCA_023390775.1 Bacteroidota bacterium
ATCCAACACCGGGTGGCAATCGCGTGGTCAACCGAGCGTTCATGAATTTTTACGAAGGAAAGGACGCCCGAGCCTATTAAATGCATTAAAAACAGCATTTTGTCGAATTTTGATGCTGTTCATCTAATTTATTTGTTAACACATCCAAACCCGATATACATTTGGAGGACCATAGCATTAGTAGGTTAAGTTTATGGTAGATTTGGGGCAAAAAGGGTGAAAGTTTTCTTTCACCTTTTTTATTTTATATAAGCTTGATATTCAGCATAAATAAAGCGGCAGAGTAATTTGCCGCTTTTCCTTTTGTAACTAAATCCGATTATTTTTCCATCGCGTACCGGCGTGATACTTCTTCCCAATTGATGACGTTGAAGAACGCCTCAATATAGTCCGGACGGCGGTTTTGGTAGTTGAGGTAGTAGGCGTGTTCCCAAACGTCCATTCCTAGAATCGGAGTTCCGCCGCAACCTACTTCCGGCATCAGGGGATTGTCCTGATTTGGCGTTCCGCAAATGTCGAGTTTACCTCCCTTGTGCACGCAAAGCCAAGCCCATCCCGAGCCGAACTGCGTGGCGCCGGCTTTTGAGAATTTAGCCTTGAACTCCGAAAAACTGCCGAATTCGCGATCGATTGCATCGGCAAGTTCACCTTTGGGCTCGCCACCGCCGTTTGGCGACATCACTTTCCAAAAGAGGTTGTGGTTGTAATATCCGCCGCCGTTGTTTCGCAAAGCGGCGTTTTTCATGTCGAGGTTGATCAGGATATTTTCAATGGTCTTCCCTTCCAGGTCGCTTCCTGCAATTGCGGCGTTGAGGTTGGTCGTGTAGGCATTGTGGTGTTTGGTATGGTGGATTTCCATGGTGCGGGCATCGATGTGTGGCTCGAGCGCGTCATAGGCATAGGGCAGGGAAGGTAATTCAAAAGCCATAGTGATTGATTTTAGGTTTGATAATAAATATCAAATTTAAAAAATTAACTTTGGATGGCCGGCATAAAAACCAAAAACCAATTGTCCACGCGGCGCAATTTTACATGAAAAGCCCTGCAATTTCTCTTTATGACGCGTCGGCCGGATCGGGCAAGACGTACACTTTGGTGCGGCAATACCTTGCCATCATCCTGTCCTCGGAAAAAGACGACGCTTATCGTTCCATCCTGGCCATCACCTTTACCAACAAGGCGGTTAACGAAATGAAGTCACGCGTCGTGAACAGCTTGTCGGCCATTGCGATGGGTGAGGAGGACAAGAAAACACTTGGCCTGATCGACGATCTTTCATCGGCCATAAAAATTCCTCCCGATAAGATCCGGCAAAAGGCCAGGCGCATTATCCGGCACATTATCCACAACTACGCGGCGTTTGATATTTCAACGATCGATAAATTCACCCATCGCGTCATACGCTCCTTTGCGCATGAACTCAACCTTCCGGCAAGTTTTGAGGTATCGGTGGATACCGAAGGGCTTTTGCAGGAAGCGGTTGACGCCCTGATAGCGAAGGCGGGCGAGGACCCCGTCCTGACCAAAATCCTCGTGGATTTCACGATGGAGAAAACCGACGACGACAAGAGCTGGGACATTACGCGCGAGATGATGGAAACGGGAAAACTTGCCATCAGTGAGGTAAATGCCCGGGAAATCGCGCTTTTGGGAAACCGTTCGCCCGAGGATTTTATCGAGATCCGGCGGAAATTGCGAGATGCCGCCAAGTGCATCGACGACGACTGCGTCCGGGTGGCGGTTGAGGCCATTGCGAAAATTTCGGCACACGGAATCGATCCCAAATCGTTTTCCAGGGGCGATTTTCCAAACCACTTGGGGTACATTTCGCGAAACGAACTCAAGAAATCACATAAAAAATACCGAGTTCCCGAGGACATCCGGGTAAATAAGGGCTCGCCGGACCGCGATGCCATCGACGCGCTGGTTCCCGAACTGCTGGAACAATTGGACACCGTTTACCGCAACCATGAAAGGCGGGATTTTTACCACGCCTTCCTCAAAAACCTGACGCCGCTTTCCATGTTGAGTACCCTGACGGGCGAGATCGCGCGTATCCAACAGGAACAGCAGGTATTGTCCATTTCCGAATTCAACCGCATCATCCACGAACAGGTCAAGGGCCAGCCGGCTCCCTTCATTTACGAACGTATCGGGGAGCGGTACAGGCATTTTTTTATCGATGAATTCCAGGATACGTCTGAAATGCAATGGGAAAACCTATTTCCCCTAATCGACGATGCGACTTCATCGCAGGTGGACGGCGTTGCGGGATCGCTGTTGCTTGTGGGCGACCCCAAACAGTCGATTTACCGTTTCCGCGGAGGAAAGGCGGAGCAATTCATCGCGCTGTCGAAAGGCGAGCATAAGTTCAACAATAAAGATTTCCAAAAGTTTCCCCTGGACACCAATTGGCGAAGCCTCTGCGGGATCGTAAACTTCAACAACGACTTTTTTGAAGCACTCGCACCGGTCTTCACCAATGAGGATTACCGGGAACTTTACGCGCGTTATTGCCGGCAGAAAGATACCGGCAAACAAGGGGGCTACGTCACGATCAAATTCATTCCCGCCGACCCCATTGATGACATTGAAGACGATTCGCTTACACACGCGGAGCGGTACGTCAGGGAAACCATCGCCAGGGTGGAAAGGGCGAGGGAACTTGGTTTTGAATATGGCGATATCGCTGTTTTGACCCGCAAACGCGAGCAGAGTGAACTGGTAGCCGCAGGGCTCATCGAACGCGGGATTTCCATCATTTCGTCCGAAACCCTGGCGCTTGCCAATTCAACCGACGTCAAGTTCATCATCAACGTGCTCAAGTGCGTCCGGAACCCCGGCGACCAGGAGGCGCGGGCCGCCTTTTTGCTGGAGATCGCCTCCGATGCGGGAATTCCGAAGCACGATTTTACCGCACAGGGCCTTGCGCTTGCGGAACGAGATTTCGAAGCTTGGTTGCTCGGGCACGGGTTTGATTTTTCTTTTGCGTCGGCGAGGCGAAAATCGCTTTATGAAACCGCCGAGGAAATCGTGCGCACTTTTTTGCACGATCGCGCGGCCGAAGGGTATGCCCAGCATTTTCTGGACATTGTTCTCGAGCGTGACCTTCGGTTCCAGTCGGGGGTGTCGGATTTCCTCGACTATTGGGAGCGCACCGGCCCCAAGCACAGTATCCCTTCGCCCGAAAGCAGGGATGCCGTCCGCGTCATGACCATCCACAAGTCAAAAGGGCTGGAGTTTCCGGTGGTCATTCTGCCGTTTGCCGATGAAAATTATGCACGGAAGCACCGCGAGAAGATGTGGCTGGACGCCGACGAGGAATCGATCGGATTGCCGCGTGTCCTGGTGGACAAGACCAGGCAGGTCGCCGATTTTGGGGAAGCCGCGGCGAGTATTTACAATCAGCGGGAGCAGGAAGAATTGCTCGACAACGTCAACATACTGTATGTGGCCATGACCCGTGCCGAACAGCAGCTGCACGTCATTTCCGGGATGCATCTCGACAAGGACGGACAACCCTGCAAGGCTCGGATGTCGACCTTTTTTATGGATTATCTAATCCAGAAAAATCAATTTGGCCCTGACCGGTACCTCTACGAATTCGGCGAGGAATCCGGGCCGGTCGGCGGATCGAGGCCGGGCCAAAAGCCGGAAACGATCGTTCCGGTTGAACGGGCGCTGGAATTTTCAGACATCAAAATCTCCGGCAAGGCGGCGCTGATGTGGGGAACCCTTCAGCAGGAAGCCATCGAATTTGGAAATGTCATCCATGAGGTGATGTCGTTTATCGCAACCCGTCACGACCTGGAGGATGCGATCGTCAAATCCAAATCCATCGGGCTTTTCACCGCGGTCCAGGAACCCGTTGTCAGGAAGACGGTTCAGGGCATCCTGTCACATCCTTCGCTTGAGATGTTTTTCGATCCCGCGAATACCGTCCTCAATGAACAGGCTATCATCCGCCCCAACCAGCCCAATGTCAAACCCGACCGCATGGAACTGACGCCGGACAACCGCGTCCTGCTGCTCGACTATAAAACGGGCGCCCATAAGGATGCCTATGTGGACCAGCTGGCCTCTTATGAAGAGTCGATCAACGGCATGGGGCTCATCGTGGCCAAAAAAGCCCTCGTTTACACAGGGCGCGAGGTGAATGTCATAAATTTGCAAAACAACCTAACTTGATATGTACGGAAAATTAAAAGAACACCTGCAGGCCGAACTCGCTGAAATCGAACAGAACGGCCTGTTCAAGAAAGAACGGATCATTACCTCGGCGCAGGGCCCCGAAATCACGATCTCCACCGGCGAAAAAGTCCTTAATTTTTGCGCGAACAACTACCTGGGCCTTTCTTCCCATCCCGACGTCGTGCAGGCCGCCAAGGATGCGATGGACACGCATGGCTTCGGGATGTCGTCGGTGCGCTTTATCTGCGGGACGCAGGATATACACAAGCAACTGGAAAAAACCATTGCCGATTTCTACGGAACGGAGGATACGATTTTGTATGCGGCCGCCTTCGACGCAAACGGAGGTGTCTTTGAACCCCTTTTTGGCGAGCAGGACGCGATAATCTCCGATTCGCTTAACCATGCGTCGATCATTGACGGGGTAAGGCTGTGCAAGGCTATGCGGTACCGTTATGAAAACAGCAATATGGAGGACCTTGAGCAGCAACTCATAAAAGCCAACGAGGCCGGCGCGCGGTTCAAGATCATTGTGACCGACGGCGTTTTTTCAATGGACGGGCTTGTCGCGCCCCTGGATAAAATTTGCGACCTGGCCGACAAATATGATGCTTTGGTCATGATTGACGAATGCCACGCCGCCGGATTCATCGGGCCGACAGGGAAGGGAACGCCGGAGGCCAAAGGCGTCATGGGAAGGATCGACATCATCACGGGAACCCTCGGCAAGGCATTGGGCGGCGCCATGGGCGGCTATACCACCGGCAAAAAGGAAATCATCGAGATGCTGCGACAGCGCTCGCGCCCGTACCTCTTTTCAAATTCGCTCGCGCCAGCCATCGTTGGCGCGTCGATCAAGGTGTTCGAATTGCTCGGCAACGACACGTCCTTGCGCGACAAATTGGAAGAGAATACGGCTTATTTCAAGAAGGCGATCATGGATGCCGGCTTTGATATCATTGACGGGGATTCGGCGATTGTCCCGGTCATGCTTTACGACGCCAAACTCGCGCAGCAGATGGCCGACGAACTGCTCAAAAAAGGCATTTACGTCATCGGGTTTTTCTTCCCCGTGGTGCCTAAAGGGAAAGCGCGGATCCGGGTTCAGCTGAGCGCCGCACATACCCGCGAACACCTCGATAAAGCCATTGCCGCATTTGTTGAAACAGGCAATAAACTCGGGGTTTTAGGGGTCTGATAATGTCTAAAATTATGTTATTTTTTTAACATTTGCCTTTGCTGTTAAAATTTAACACATTACTTTTGTTCATAACTTTGTAACTAAAACTAAAATCAAGTATGAAACATCTTAACAAAATTGTTGCTGCTTTCTGTCTGTTTGCCGGACTGAGCGTACAAGCTCAGGACAGTAATAACAAATGGGCGGTGACATTCGGGGTAAATGCCGTTGATACCCGTATCAGCGCGGCATCGAGCGTCGAAGACCAGTTTTCGAACTTCTTCAACGCCAGGGACAACTGGAACATCCTTCCATCTGTTTCTTATCTTAACGTAAACCGTTACGTGGGCTCAGGCTTCACTTTTGGCGTAACGGGATCGATCAACAAAATCACTCGTTTCGTAAACGATCGTTCAACCGACTATATGGTAACCAACCCTGGTGACCTTAACTACTACGCTCTTGACGGTGCCATCGGGTACAGCTTCATGAACGCCATCGGATCGAAATGGTTCGACCCATCCCTTCACGTTGGTGGGGGTTATACCTGGCTGGGCGATGAGTCAAGCGCAGGTACCCTGAACGGAGGTATCGGATTGGCTTTCTGGTTCTCTGAGACAGTTGGTCTATCATGGAAATCAACTTACAAGTACACTTTTGAGGACAACCGCATGGAGTTCCCAACCCACATGCAGCACTTCCTTGGTCTATCCTTCAAATTTGGCGGAAAAGACACTGACGGAGACGGCATCTATGACAAAGACGATGCATGTCCTGAAGTTGCCGGTCCGAAAGAATTCAACGGATGTCCTGATACCGATGGCGACAAAATCATCGACCGCGATGACCTTTGCCCTGAAGTTGCCGGTCTTGCCGAATTCAACGGATGCCCTGACACTGACGGCGACGGTGTTGCCGATAAGGACGATGCCTGCCCGGATGTTGCCGGCCTGAAATCAATGAACGGCTGTCCTGACACTGACGGCGACGGTGTTACCGATAAATCTGACAAGTGCCCATCAGTTAAAGGTCCAGCTGAAAACGGCGGATGCCCATGGCCTGACACCGACGGCGACGGAGTTCTTGACAAAGACGATCGTTGTCCGGACGTAAAAGGTACTGCTGCAAACAACGGCTGTCCTGAAATCACTGAGGAGCAAATCAAGAAATTGAACGCTTACGCCAAAACTATCCTGTTCAACAGCGGTAAGTCAACATTCAAGCAAGAGACTTTCCCTGTACTTCAGGCCATCACCGAGATTCTTAAGGAATTCCCTGGATCAAGGTTCATGATTGAAGGACACACCGACAGCGACGGTAGCAATGCGCTTAACCAGACGCTTTCTGAGAACAGGGCGGCTGCGGTTCGCAACTACCTGATCGAGAACGGAATCGCTGCCGACAGGTTGCAGTCAGCCGGTTACGGTGAGACCAAGCCAATCGACACCAACAAAACTGCGAAAGGCAAAGCCAACAACCGTCGTGTTGAGGTCAAGCT
>JAEWCF010000068.1 GCA_023390775.1 Bacteroidota bacterium
CATCTATTGTAAGGATTACATGAACGATTATTGACACAAGCTGACACCTGACAGCTGACAGCTTATTTCTGCAATTTAAAGTAATAATCCGCCGAATGCCGTCCGCCCCCAAAGATCAAAAAGAAGATGCAGGCGGCCAATGTGATAACGGCCATCAGCAGGTTGCCCCAATCCATCGTTCCGATGAAATTGATGATCACCGCCCCGATCAGGATCGGCAATTGCGCCCAGATCGCCCACCGTGTCAGCAATCCGAAAGCGATCATGATCCCTCCCATGATGTGCGCGGCGGCCACGTAGTGGAAGACAAACATGCCCCCTGAAAAGTTGCTTACCGAGGAGAATGTGTCGGTCAGGTCCTGGCTGTTGGTGATGAAACCCGTGCCCTTGATGAAAAGGAATACGCCCAATGCGATCCTCAGCATGTCAATCGGAAAACTGGTGTGCCGGTTGGCCCATTTGTTCAGGCCTTTAACTGTTGTGTCCATAGCAAAAGTATTTTGTAGGACTAAGGTAGTGATAATTAAAGAATTAGCAATGCGTTTTGAGTTATGGGTTTGGGCAGTAGGTCCTGGCAATGGCCGCACAGTTCCTTGCTAATTATCCACCTTGACCAGGAAACCATCGGTGAGTACACGAACATCCGACACCAGCTTGGCCTGCTTGAGTTTCTGAGGATCGGTCGTCGGCCTTAGCCTGACCTTCTTGCCTGCGATTTCAACATCGACAGGCATGTCAAAACCGTCGACCACGTCCCTGTACTGGTAGGTGACCGCTTTGCCATCCTTTTTGATCGCCAGCTGTGGAATCTTGGTGGTGCGAAGATATTGTTCAAAAACCTTGTCAAAACGCAAACCCGATTCGCGATTGAAGAAATCCAGCACCGTCTGCGTGTCGATGATGCTGTGGCGATAGGTCTCGGCGTATTTGCGGAGCATGGACCACCATTTTTTGTCGTCGGCCACGATATGGCGCATGGTATTTAGCATCGCAGCCGCCTTGTAGTACATATCACCGGACCCCTCGTTATTGACTCCGAAATGGCCGATGACCGGCTTGTCGTTGGCAATGTTGTTCTTCTCGCCGTTGATGTATTTCATTGCATCCCCATACCCGAACAGGCATTCGACGAAAACGGTTTCGGAATAGGTCGTAAAACCCTCGTGGATCCACATGTCGGCAATGTCAGCCGAAGTGACGCTGTTGCCAAACCATTCGTGCCCGGTCTCGTGGATGGTGATGTAATCGAATTTCTGCCCGATCCCGCTTCCGGAAATATCCATTCCCAAATATCCTTTCATGTACCGGTTCCCGTAGGCCACCGCACTTTGGTGTTCCATCCCCAGATAGGGCGTTTCGACGAGCTTGTAACCGTCATCGGCAAAGGGATAGGCCCCAAACTTTTCCTGGAAACAATCCATCATGGGCTTGACCTCCTCAAAATGTTTCCGCGCCTTGTCCACATTGTAACGAAGCACGTAGTAGTCCAGGTCGAGGCCGTTGTGGTGGTCGTGAATATGGGCGTAATCGGCGATATTGACGGTAATGTTGTAGTTGTTGATGGGGTTTTTGACCTCCCAGTCCCAACGCGTGTATCCGTCGCCCAGGTCCTGAGACCCGAGGAAACGGCCGTTGGAGACGTTCATCAGTCCATTTGGTACGGCTACCTTGACCGATGCGCCCAGTTCGGGTTCGTCGGTCTGCGAATCCTTGCAGGGATACCACAGGCTGGCTCCCGTTCCCTGTACCGCAACCCCGATCCAGTGCTTTCCGTCTTTGTCCTTCTTGAAATCGAACCCGCCGTCCCATGGCGCGCGCCTGGCCTCAAGAGGTTTCCCCGAATAATGGAACCTGATCTTCCTATTGCCCGACGCGTTTTGCGTGGCGACAAACACGGCTCCGTGTTCCCGCCTGTAATCCAGTCTTTTGCCGTCCATGACAATGCTGTCCACGTTCATGTTGGCAAACAGGTCGATCTGGATTTCGCGCACAGGCGAATTAAATTCGACGGTAATGTCGTTGTGCCCGGAGATGTATTTCTTGTCCGGATCGATGCGGATATCAAGGTCGTAGCGCCTGACATCATAGGAAGTGCGTTCCGGCCTGAGGCCGCCCTGCAACGAATCCTTGCGGGTAAAGGGCTGCGCAAAGGTGGCGGCGGTGAGCAACAATAGGAGGGACAGGTATTTCATCTGCAGGGTTTTATAAAGGCTATGGGTAATGATTAAAGCATATTTGTTACATCAGTTCATGTGTTTGACCTGATGCCGGATATTGGGATGCATTTTCCGGAATTCCAGTGCCGAACGATGAAGGTCGGTAAATTGTTCTTCGCCGATGCCCTTGCAGATGCCGTACGAATAGTGATATCGGAGGATTTCGCGATCAAATTCCCCGAAGCTCTTTGCGCCCTTCTCGCATGCCGAGAAAAAACTTTCGCACCCGATCTTGTCGCTCCATGTGAAATTTCCCAGCGATTGCACGAACAGCCGCTTGAGGTAGTCCAGAAAGAGCCGTTCATTGAAAAGTTGGGATCGATCCAGCTTGATGGAGGATTTGGTGATCTGGTTCCTGCCGTTCCAATTGTTGTAATAGCGCAGATAGGTGTCCTTAAGCCGCGGCTCGTAATCGAAGTCGCCCGTGCAATAGACAAAAAAGTTGGCCAACCCCGGATTGTCGACCATCCCGATCCTGAGCGAATCGATTCCCGCCGTTACTTCCCGGACAAACCTGACAAAGTCGCGCCGCACGTTTTTGGGGACCGAAGGGGAGAGGTACATTTTCACGGGCTGCTTCCAGTAGGTATGGTAAATATTCCCGTCGTTCGATTTGGGCCCCCGAAAAGCGATTTCCATGTAAAGATCGAGGAAGGTCTGGTCACGGTATTCGAAATCCACCGAGGGAAACCGATTCAGGTCTTCGATGGACACCAAAATCAAAGTGTCGGTTTCGCGCACCTGCCAATCCAAAGTATCCTGTTTGGTAAAGGCTCGCTTGTACACGCGTTTATGGGCGTCGATCTTCATGTAGGCGCGGTTGGGCACCTGTGCAAAGGCCACCATCGGGATCAAAAGGAACAGGGCTAATCTCATAGTCTGATCTTTACGGTTTTGCCCTCGGGGTTCTCAAGCGCATCGAAACGCGCGCGCAGGCGGTCATAGATTGCGGGGTTGACAATATTCTGGTTTACAAGGGCGTAATGGGTTCTCAGCAGGCTCCGGTCCCCGTCCGATAAGATCGGCTTCCCGTCGTAGTGCTTGGACAACAGGCTCGATTTTTCCGCCCTGCCTGTGAATGCAAAAAAGCACAGCGAACTGTAGAAAAATTGCCGAAGGCGGTGTTTTTGCTTTTCGGCATCCGGGACTTGTTTCGGGTTGAGGAGCAGGACGGCGCTTTGGCAATTTCCGAGGTTATCCTCGAGCATCCGGTAGGCCGTGCCCTGGTATAATTCGTCTTTCTGGCCATCGATCGACAGGATCTCATCGGTCACTTGTACGTGATAATTCGCTTTTTCGATTTGGCCCACTTCGAGGATCTTCAAATTGTCGATACCCTTGAATTGCCTGATAAACTTGCTGAAGTCGCGACGGACGGCATTGGGAACATTTTTGTCGATGTAAACCATTACGGGCATCTCCCAGTGCCGGAATGGCGTCTTGGCGTACGCCTGGCCGGACATTATTCCGAAGCGTTCGTAATGCATCAATGCATCACGGCGGGCGACAGGAAAAGCATATTCGTTATGCGGGAGGCCGCCGGTAAGGACCAGGGAGTCGCTGGCCATGTGCGGTTCGGCAAAACGCATTTGCTGAGACCACCCCGACGTCACGGCGATTAAAAACAGGAGTGCGCCACCTATCCGCATTTAGACCTGAATGATCCCGGGATTGTACGGCCGGGTAATGGGTGCATGGTTGGCAGCCTCGATTCCCATCGAGATCCAGGTACGGGTTTCGGCAGGGTCGATGATCGCGTCGGTCCAAAGGCGGGCCGCAGCGTAGTAAGGAGAAACCTGTGCATCGTAGCGCGCCTTGATCTTGTCAAAAAGTTCCTGCTCCCGGGCCTGGTCGACGGTTTCGCCCTTTGCCTTGAGCGAGGAGGCCTCGATCTGCATCAGGACCTTAGCGGCCTGCGTTCCCCCCATGACCGCGAGTTCGGCGCTTGGCCAGGCCACGATAAGCCGCGGATCGTATGCCTTTCCGCACATGGCATAATTGCCGGCTCCGTAGGAATTGCCCACGATCACGGTAAATTTCGGAACCACCGAATTTGAAACCGCATTCACCATCTTCGCCCCGTCCTTGATGATGCCGCCGTGCTCCGACTTGGACCCGACCATGAAACCGGTAACGTCCTGGAGGAATACCAGCGGAATCTTCTTCTGGTTGCAATTGGCGATGAACCGCGTGGCTTTGTCGGCGCTGTCCGAGTAGATTACGCCCCCAAACTGCATCTCGCCCTTCTTGGACTTGACGACCTTGCGTTGGTTGGCCACAATCCCGACCGCCCATCCGTCGATGCGCGCGTAGCCGGTGATGATGGTCTGCCCGTAACCGTCCTTGTAGGCCTCAAATTCGGAATTGTCCACCAGGCGCTCGATCACGTCCATCATGTCATATTGTTCCGACCGGGATTTTGGGATGATGCCGTAGAGTTCATTGTGGTCCCTGGCGGGAGCCTGGGCCTTGACGCGGTTGTATCCGGCCTTGTCAAAATCGCCGATCTTGTCCACGATATTTTTGATGGTATCCAGGGCATCCTTGTCGTCCGTGGCCTTATAATCGGTCACGCCCGAAATCTCGCAATGCGTCGTAGCTCCGCCGAGGGTCTCGTTATCGATGCTCTCGCCGATGGCCGCCTTGACCAGGTAACTTCCCGCCAAAAAGATACTACCCGTCTTGTCTACGATCAGCGCCTCGTCGCTCATGATGGGGAGGTAGGCCCCTCCGGCGACACAACTTCCCATTACCGCGGCAATCTGGGTAATACCCATGCTGCTCATGACCGCGTTGTTGCGGAAGATCCGGCCGAAGTGTTCCTTGTCGGGGAAAATCTCGTCCTGCATCGGGAGGTAAACCCCCGCGCTGTCAACGAGGTAAATAATGGGAAGGCGGTTCTCGATGGCGATTTCCTGAGCCCGCAAATTCTTTTTACCCGTGATGGGGAACCATGCACCGGCCTTGACCGTGGCATCGTTGGCCACGACGATCACCTGTTTTCCGCGCACGTACCCCATTTTGACCACGACCCCTCCGCCGGGACAGCCGCCGTGATCGGCATACATGCCATCCCCTGCAAATCCGCCGATCTCGATGCTGGGCCGGTTTTCGTCCAAAAGGTACCGGATCCGTTCCCGTGCGGTCATCTTGCCCTCGGCGTGAAGTTTTGCGATGCGTTTTTCGCCACCTCCGAGTTTTATCTTCGCAAAGCGCTGCTTGAGGTCGGACAGCAAAAGTTTGTTGTGGTCTTCGTTCTTGTTGAAATTGATATCCATAGGTTACTGCCCATTTGCGGGCCGGTGCTAATGTACGAAATCGTTTGTATGCCGAAAAGCGCCTGCGGGTCCCGATTACCCCAATGTTAAGGAGATTGCGGGTAACTTAATATTGTCTTAACATAGGAAGCGTACTTTTGCGGCATCAAAATCATTACCATGTCAATGAACAACATTTTCCAGTTCCTGGTGCCAAAAGACAAGAAATTCTTTCCCTTGTTCGAGCAGGCATCCCAAAACCTGATCCTGCTGGCCGAGACCCTGCACGACCTGGTCAACCATCCCAAGGACCAGCGCGACGAATATTTCACCAAGATCGAGGAGCTGGAGGCGATCATTGAAGAGATTACCCACAAGACGCACCTTGAACTGAGCCGCAACTTCATTACGCCGTTCGACCGCGAGGATATCCATTCACTCGTAAAATCGATGGACGACGTGGCCGACTACATGCACGGAGCCGCCAGCCGCATGAGGCTCTACCAGGTCGAGAAGATCACAAAATCGATCCGCAAACTTACCGAAATCAACCTGGAAGCGTGCCAGCACATCGGCCGGGCGATCGTTGAGCTCAAGGACATGAAAAACCTCAAGAATATCACCGACGCCTGCAAGAAAATCAACAAACTTGAGGGAAAGGCCGACAACGTATTTGACAAGGCGGTTGCCGATATCTTCGAGAACGAGACCGATGCCAAGAACATCATCAAGTACAAGGAGGTGCTTTCGGCACTGGAATCGGCCTCTGACAAATGCAAGAGCGTGGCCAACGTGCTCGAATCGGTAGTCGTGAAACACTCATAACGCCGGAATGGATTTTACCTTACTCATCATCATCATCGTCCTGGCGCTGATCTTCGATTACATCAACGGTTTCCATGATGCGGCGAACTCGATTGCAACCATCGTGGCGACCAAGGTGCTGACGCCTTTCCAGGCTGTCGTCTGGGCGGCCTTCTTCAACTTCGTGGCCTATTGGGTATTTGGCTTCAACGTGGCCGATACGGTTGCCAAGACCGCCGATACGATGGAACTCAACCTCACGGTAATCCTGGCGGGCATACTCGCGGCCATTGCCTGGAACCTGTTCACATGGTGGCAGGGAATTCCCTCCAGTTCCTCGCATACGCTGATTGGCGGATTTGCCGGGGCGGCCATCGCGCACGCGGGTTTCGACGTGGTCATGTGGTACAAGGCGGGCAAGGACGGCGGATTTCCTTCCGGAGTCCTGGTCATTGTGGCGTTCATTGTCCTGGCTCCGCTCATCGGTGCGATCGTTTCCTACCTGATCTCGATCTGGCTTTTGTATTCGTCACGAAAAAGTGTCTGGCCCAAGATCTTTACCGTGGCCATGATGATCGCGACCATCGCTTTCGTGGGGTCGATGCTGACTTACGATATCGAAAAACCGAGATTCGATTCGCCCGTATTGAGCTTTTTGTTCGAATCGCATAACATCAAATGGTTCCTGGTGGCCATCATGATCCTGACCATCTGCATATTCTGCCTGAGGTTCAGTTCGATGAGCCACAACAAAAGCGATTACTGGCTCAAAAAAATGCAATTGCTTTCCTCGGCATCCTTCAGCCTCGGGCATGGTGGAAACGATTCACAGAAGGTGATGGGCATCATCGCGGCCGCGGTAGCGGTCTATATCCATTCTGGTGGCCACAGTTTCGCCGACCTTCCGACCTGGCTGCACGTTGACCTTCCCAAGGATGGCGCACCGCAGATTCCGGGGTGGATCCCGCTGGCCTGTTATTCGGCGATTGCGATCGGTACGCTGAGCGGCGGTTGGAAAATCGTCAAGACGATGGGTTCCAAAATTACAAAGGTTACGCCCTTTGAAGGCGTTGCGGCCGAGACTGCCGGGGCTTTGACGCTTTATTTCACCGAGAGCTTCAAGATTCCCGTTTCGACTACCCATACCATTACAGGATCTATCATCGGTGTCGGGTTGACCAAAAGGATCTCAGCCGTTCGCTGGGGCGTGACCGTCAGCCTTATCTGGGCCTGGGTGCTGACGATTCCCGTATCGGCACTACTGGCAGCCCTGTTGTACTGGCTACTGAGTATTTTTATCTAAGAGACCAGATTAAAATGGAAGCGGGCCGAAGCCCGCTTTTTTTTATAATAAATTACCAAACCGATTACTCCTCGCTTTTCTGCCCCATCATCATCAGGTAGGCCTTGAGGAACTCATCGATCTCGCCGTTCATCACCGCGTCCACGTCGCTGGTTTCCTGTCCCGTCCTGACATCCTTGACGAGCTTGTAGGGATGCATGACGTAGTTCCTGATTTGCGATCCCCATTCGATCTTCATCTTGTTGGCCTCGATCTCATCGCGAAGCGCCTGCTTTTTCTTGAGTTCGATCTCGTAAAGCTGCGATTTGAGGAGTTGCATCGCCTTGGTCTTGTTGTCCAGCTGCGAACGCGTCTCGGAATTCTCGATGATGATCCCGGTCGGGTGGTGGCGGAGCCTGACCGCGGTCTCGACCTTGTTCACGTTCTGGCCGCCGGCGCCGCTTGAGCGCATGGTCTCCCATGAAATGTCGGCGGGGCTGATCTCGATCTCGATGGTATCGTCGGCAAGCGGATAAACGTACACCGAAACAAACGAAGTGTGCCGTTTGGCGTTGCTGTCAAACGGGGAAATGCGGACCAGGCGGTGCACGCCGTTTTCACCCTTCAGGTACCCGAAGGAATAATCGCCCTCGAATTCGAGCGTGACCGTCTTGATTCCGGCAACCTCACCGGCCTGGAAGTTGAGTTCGCGGATCTTGTAGCCCTGTTTTTCGCCCCACATCATGTACATCCGCATGAGCATCTGGGCCCAATCGCAGCTTTCGGTACCGCCGGCACCGGCCGTGATCTGGAGTACGGCGCTCATGGAGTCGCCCTCGTCCGAAAGCATGTTCCGGAATTCCAGCATTTCCACCTGGGATACGGCCTGATCGTATTGCGCGTCGAGTTCATCGGCCGTGAGTGCGCCCTCTTTGTAAAAGTCGTAGGCAATCTGGAGCTCGTCCACAAGGTCCGAGGCACGGTTGAAGTCATCGACCCATTTCTTCTTGGTCCGGAGGTTCTTGACGATCACCTCGGCTTCGCGGGCATTGTTCCAGAAGTCAGGGGCAAAGGTCTTTTCTTCCTCGTTGGTAATTTCTACAAGCTTGGCATCAATGTCAAAGATACCTCCTCAGCGCTCCAAGGCGCTCTACAATACCTTTGATCTGTTCGGTACTTGTCATAAATAATGTACTTTTGCGTTCCCACAAAAGTACCTTTTCATTTTAGATTATGGAAATAAATCTGGTCAGCGATACCGTCACCAAACCCACGCCCGAAATGCTCCAGGCCATGTTCCGCGCCCAGGTTGGGGATGACGTTTACAAGCAGGACCCAACGGTCAACGAACTCGAGCGTCGCGTCGCACAGATGTTCGGGATGGAGGCGGCCCTGTTCTTTCCCTCGGGGACGATGGCCAACCAGACCGCGATAAAATTGCACACCAATCCGGGCGAACAGCTCATCGCCGATAAATACGCGCATATCTTCAATTACGAAGGCGGAGGCGTCTCTTTCAACAGCGGCGTATCGTGTGCACTGTTGGCCGGGAAGCGCGGCATGATCGACGCGCGGCAGGTGGAAGAGGCGATCAATCCGCCCGACTTCTATCACAGCCCACTCACGACGCTGGTATGTGTGGAAAATACGACGAACAAAGGTGGTGGCGCCTGTTACGAACTCGAGGCGCTTTCGGCGATCAAATCGGTATGCCTCAGGCACGGCTTGAAATTCCATCTCGACGGCGCGCGCCTCTGGAACGCGATGGTAGCCAAAAAGCAGTCTCCGGAATCGTTCGGAATTTTATTCGATACGATCTCGGTGTGTTTGTCCAAAGGGCTTGGGGCGCCTGTGGGTTCGCTGTTAGTATCCGATAAGGAAACGATCAATAAAGCGCTTAGGGTCAGAAAGATATTGGGCGGTGGAATGCGCCAGGCAGGTTACCTTGCCGCGGCGGGTCTGCATGCTTTGGACCACCACATGGCACGCCTTAGCGAAGATCATCGGCGCGCCCATGAACTGGGTGCTGCCCTTCAAAAACTCCCTTGGGTGACTTCCGTCGAACCGGTGGAGACCAACATCGTGATTTTCTCGGTCGATGAAAAGATCGACGAGCAATCGGTCATCAACAAGCTGCGTGAAAAAGGCATTTCCATCTCCTCGATGGGACGTGGGAAACTGCGCATGGTCACGCACCTCGACTACCGTGAGGTCATGCATTCGTATGTCCTGGAAACACTTTCCCGCCTGAGGTAATTACTTGAACATGTCCAGCCCCGGGATGTTGGGCATTCCATCACGTGCCACGGCTCCCATTTCGGCTTCGTTCACAGATGTGGCCTTCGCGATTGCCTTGTTGAGCACCAGCACGAGGTAATCCTCAAGCTGTTCGCGATCCTGCAGGAGTTCATCGGAAACCGAAACGGCCTTCAGTTCGCGGTTGGCGGTCATCTCGACGCGCAGCAGCCCGTCGGGACTTTGCTCCGAAACCAGCACGCCATCCAGCCGCTTCTTTGTCTCTTCCATTTTTTGCTGGGTCTCCTTGAGTTTTCCCATCATTCCCATCAGGTCGCCGAACATCGCCGATTGTTTAAAGTTATTGGGCAAATTTATTAAATTCACGAAGCCTAATCAATCCGGTGCGGCTATTTTTGTGCAATGAAATCAATCAACGACATCCATCCCCCGATAGCCGAGCGCCGGGAGAAAAAGCTCAGGAAGCATGGCCAGGTCCGCGTCGATGACTATTATTGGCTCAACGACCGCGAGAATCCCGAAGTCATCCGCTACCTTGAAAACGAAAATCAATACTACAAGGCCATGACCGCGCATACCGTTGGCCTGCAGGAGGATCTGTACCTCGAAATGAAGTCGAGGATTAAGGAAGACGACACCTCGGTGCCGTATTTTTACAACGGTTATTGGTACTTTACCCGATACGAAACGGGAAAGGACTACGCGATCTACTCGCGCCGAAAAGGTTCGCAATCCGCGCCCGAGGAAGTCCTGTTCGATTGCAATGTGATGGCCGCCGGGCATGCGTATTTCAATTTGGGAGGTTTCAGCATTTCGCCCGACAACCGCCTGGCCGCATTCGCCACCGATGTCGTGGGGAGAAGAATCTATACGATGCAGGTCAAGGACCTGGAAACCGGTGAACTGCTGCCGGACCTCATTTCAAACACCACCGGAAGCCCCGTGTGGGCCAATGACAACCGAACCCTTTTTTATACCACCCAGGACGAAATTACCCTTCGGGCCGACAGGGTGTGGAGGCATTGCATCGGCGAGATCGAACTGCCCGACACGCAGGTCTATCACGAAACCGACGACACGTTTCACCTGGACATTTTCAAGACTAAATCGCGCGAATTCCTCGTGATTGAGTCCGATTCCACGATGACCACCGAATGCCGGATCCTCGAGGCCGGCCGTCCCTTGGAAGATTTCCGCGTGTTCCAGAAGCGCCGCCGCGGTCTCGAATATTCGATTTCGCATTTTGACGGGCACTTCTACATCCGGACAAACAAGGACGGGGCGACCAATTTCAAACTGATGAAGGCTCCCCAGTCGGCCACCGGGACGAGGAACTGGGTAGATGTGCTGCCGCATCGCGCCGAGGTACTTTTGGAAGACATCGAGATTTTCCGGGATTTCCTGGTGGTCGAGGAACGTTCGGGCGGCCTGAACCGGATCCGGATCATGAGTTGGGACGGTAAACATGATTATTACCTGCCCTTCAATTCCGAGACTTACCTTGCCACGGGCGGGACCAATGTGGATTTCGACACCGAAATTTTCCGGTACAGTTACCAGTCGCTGGCAACGCCGCCATCGGTCATCGATTTCAACATGCGCACCGGCGAGCAGGTCATATTGAAGGAACAGGAGGTCCTGGGCGGAAAATTCAACAAGGAAAATTACCACGAAGAACGGGTGTGGGCTTTCGCCGATGCCGGCACCGCGGTCCCGATTTCGCTCGTGCACAGGAAGGGACTATTGAAATCAGGTGAAAATCCGGTTCTCCTGTACGCCTACGGATCCTACGGTGTCACGATGGAATGCCATTTTTCTTCCACGCGCCTTTCCTTGCTGGACCGGGGATTCGTCTACGCCATCGCGCATGTGCGGGGAGGGGAAGACCTTGGCCGCCAGTGGTACGAGGACGGGAAATTGTTAAAAAAGAAGAACACGTTCACCGACTTTATCGCGTGCGCCAGATTCCTCATTTCGGAAAATTACACCTCGCCGGAGCATCTTTATGCCGAAGGGGGTTCGGCCGGCGGTTTGCTCATGGGCGCAGTGGCCAACATGGCCCCGCAACTTTTCAACGGGATCATCGCACAGGTGCCCTTCGTGGACGTGGTGACCACCATGCTCGATGACAGCATCCCACTTACTACCGGCGAATACGACGAATGGGGCAATCCCAACCGCAGGGAATATTACGATTACATGCTGTCTTATTCACCTTATGACAATGTTACCAGGCAACAATATCCTCATCTCTACGTTTCTACAGGGTTGCACGACTCGCAGGTCCAGTATTGGGAACCCGCGAAATGGGTAGCCAAACTGAGGCAGTTTTCCCAGGGTGAGCGGTTGCTGTTCCTGGATACCAATATGGACGCCGGGCATGGCGGCGCATCGGGAAGATTTGAGGCTTTGCGGGAGCTCGCGAAGGAATTTTCTTTTTTGTTAGATTTGGAAGGAATTAAAAAGTAATTGGAATATTTTTTTTAGATTTGCAGGGATTAAAGGTGAGTCATGCCCTGACGCGGCCTTGATTAATTATTTTTTTATGAAAGAAGAAATAAAAGCTTACAATAATGTGCTTGAATTAATAGGTAATACACCGCTTATTAAGCTCAACAATGTTACAGAAAGCTTGCCCGGAAACTTCTTCGCAAAGGTGGAAGCCTTTAATCCGGGTCACTCTACCAAAGACAGGATCGCGTTATATATCATAGAAGAGGCAGAGAAACAGGGCATTCTTACCCCTGGCGACACCATTATAGAGACCACATCCGGAAATACGGGTTTCAGCCTGGCCATGGTCAGTATCATCAAGGGGTACCAGTGTATCCTTGCGGTGAGTTCAAAGTCCTCCAAAGACAAAATCGACATGCTTCGCAGCATGGGCGCCAAAGTCTATGTTTGCCCGGCGCATGTTTCGGCCGACGACGAGCGCTCCTATTATAACGTAGCCAAAAGGTTGCATGAGGAAACCAAGGGATCGGTCTACATCAACCAGTATTTCAACCAGCTCAATATCGACGCGCATTACCAGACCACCGGCCCCGAAATCTGGGAGCAGACCGGCGGCCGCATCACGCATTTGGTAGCCTGCAGCGGTACGGGCGGAACGATCTCGGGCGCGGCCAAATACCTAAAAGAAAAGAATCCCGCCATCCGCGTACTGGGGGTCGACGCGTTTGGTTCGGTGCTGAAGAAATACCACGAAACGAAAGAGTTCGACAATACCGAAATCTATCCGTACCGCATTGAAGGATTGGGGAAAAACCTGATCCCTTCGGCCACCGATTTCGACCTGATCGACAAGTTCATCAAGGTTACTGACGAGGAAAGCGCGCACACGACCCGGGAACTCGCAAAACGCGAAGGGTTGTTTGTAGGGTATACTTCAGGTGCGGTCATGCAGGCCGTGAAGCAGTATGCCGACGAGGGCGAATTTGGTCCCGACAGCAACGTAGTGGCCATTTTCCCCGATCACGGTTCGCGTTACATGAGCAAAGTGTTCAGCGATGACTGGATGAACGAGCAGGGATTCTTCGACAGCAAAAACCTCGAGGAAGCGCAACGCATCGAGTTCATTAAATAAGATCATTTTAAAACGATACAAAAGCTGCCTAAGGGTGGCTTTTTTGTTTGCGGTTAACGGTTAACAATAATTAGCTGCAAGCCGTAAACCGTAAACTAAATCCCCCACATCCGCTTCCAAAGCCTTTTCAATAATTTTCCGGGCTCCTTTCTTGCCGGGCTCTCGGCTACATGGGCCGACAAAACACCCTTGTCTTCGCGCAACTCGTAACGGAAAACGAATTCGGGCTCTGCTGATTCCTCGCTGATCAGTCCGAAGCGCATGTCATTGAAATACAATTTGCCCCCGCTCTTGCTTATCGAGTACCAGCCGTCGGACATGCGGATCAGTTGCCTTGCCAACGGCGAATTGATCTGCGGGCCCAAGAGCGCACGGTCCTGCGGAAAAAACCTGAATGTTATCGGACTTCTGTCAAAAACCGAATATTCGCCAAGCAGATAGCCCTTTTCAACCTCGACATTCGCATTCCACAAAATGGCGTTCAGGGGCGCGGGCCGCACGCTCAGTTGCGTGTAGGGGACATCCTGCATATCCAACGCCTCCCTGAAGCGCTGGCGCGCATAGGTTTGCAGGATCAGCGTGAGAAGCAGATAGGAACTGCTGAGTACCAGCCCGAGGCGGTTCCATCGTCCCCTGCGCGGATCGGCGCGACGGAGCCGCATCGCCATTATCAAACAGAACAGGAAGGGCAGGGTGTACAACGGGTCCACGACAAATATCGATTGAAGCGAGATACGTTTTTCCAGAGGCCAGAAAAGCTGCGTTCCCCAATTTGTAAACGCGTCGAGCAGTGCGTGGGTGAACAAACACCAAAAGGCCATCCGGATGCCCTCGCGAAGGGTCAGCGCATTTCGCCGCTCGAGCCGTCGAAAGGCCAGGCCCAACAGGGGTGAGGCCAAAAGGAAAAAGACGATGGAATGGCTAAACCCGCGATGGATATCATTGGAAGTGACGATGTCGTAAAAACTGCCGACCACGACATCGAGGTCCGGGATCGTGCCCAAGATCCCGCCGTAGAGGATCGCACGGTTCCCGATCTTCTTGCCGGCGATGCATTCGGCGACGGCGGCCCCCAAAACGATTTGTGTCAGGCTGTCCATCAGATCATTCCTTTTTGGATAATTTTTATCAGTTCGTAAGGCGTCGCGATCGCATCCGGTGAGATCAGTTCAATCGCACTTTTCGGCATAGTAGGCATCGGGGCGGTTGCAGGGGCCTGCACAACGGCCAGGCCGCCGGCATCCAGGACAGCCTTAAGCCCCGCCGATCCGTCGGAATTGGCACCCGACAACAGGACCGCGGTCACTTTTGCGCCCCAGGCATCGGCGGCGGATTCAAAGCTGACATCGATACTTGGCCGGCTGAAATTTACCTTGGCGGACGTGTCTACCGAGAGGGTTCCGTCGCGCTCAAAAAGCAGGTGATAGTCGCTTGGGGCGATGAAAAGGCAACCGTCGCACAATTCGGTCTTGTCCTCGACCGGAATGACCGGAAAGGGGCATTTGGCCGCGAAAAGGCTTTCGAGCATTTGGTCGTCGGTGGCCCGCCGGTGCAGTACCAGTACGATCGGGTGCGGAAATCCCGGCCCCAAAGAGGACAATACCTGAAGCAATATTTCAAGGCTGCCCGCCGAACCTCCGATTACGACAACCCGTTTCACGACAGCTTTTTCCATATTTTTTCTCCGGGAATCTGTTCATAATTTTTGCCGCGCCCCGAATATTTGAGGGTTTCCTTGGACCCGAGGGCCAAATAGCCCAATCGCGACAGGCTTTCGTCGAACAACCCGATCGCGCGGTCTTGCAGCGCAGGGTCAAAATAGATCATGACATTGCGACAGAGGATCAGGTCAAATTCGTTGAACGATCGGTCCGAAACCAGATTGTGCTGTGAAAACACCATCTTTTCCGAAAACCGCTCGCTGAATTTCGCGTAGCCGTAGTTGGCAATGTAATAATCGGAAAAATCGTGTGTGCCGCCCGAGGAGACGTAATTTTCCGAATACTGTTTCATCATCCGAAGCGGAAAGACGCCCTTTCTTGCGGATTGCAATACATCGGCACTGATATCGGTCGCGTAGATCAGGCTTTTTTGCAACAAATTCATTTCGTCGAGCATGATCGCCATCGAATAGACCTCCTCGCCGGTGGAGCACCCTGCGTGCCAGATCCTGATGAAGGGCTTTGTCGCCAACTGGGGGAGCACCTGGAGCCGAAGCGCCCTGTAAAAATGTGGATCGCGGAACATTTCGGTGACATTGACCGTTATTTCCTCGATCAGCCTTTTGAAATACTCCGCGTCGGTGCGCACCCGTGAAAGGAAATGCGTGAAATCCCCGAACTTGTCCAGCTGAAAGACCCTGTCGATCCTGCGCTTGAAGGAGGCGCGGGAATAATCGCTGAAATCGTAACCGTGGTAATCGGCGATTTCCTGGATGAGCAAGTCTAATTGGGCATCGGTAACCATCAGATCGAATCAAGGATGTGGAAGAGCCTGTCCACATCGACGGGCTTTGAAACATATTCGTCCGCGCCGGCGTCGAGGCATTTTTGCCGATCGCCCTTCATGGCCTGCGCCGTTACCGATATGATGGCCAAATCGCGGCCGCCGGGCAGGTTGCGGATCAACGGGATGGCCTCGTAACCGTCGATCTCGGGCATCATCATGTCCAAAAGGATTACTTGGAAAGATTCGCCGGACTGCAGCTTCAACAGGGCTTCGGATGCCGAACCGCAAGACGCGCACGGATATCCGCCGGCTTTGAGCGTCGCCTTGAGCGCGAAGATGTTGCGCGGATCGTCGTCAACGATAAGGATGCGTTTTTTTTCCATCATGAAGGATCGTAAAGCCAAACACGTAAAAGCGATAATAGCTGGTCGACATCGACCGGTTTGGTAATGTAGTCCGAAGCACCCGCACTGATGCACTTTTCACGGTCGCCCGTCATGGCCTTGGCCGTTACCGCAATCACCGGAAGGTTCCTGAACCTCGGCTGCTGGCGAATTTTTCCCGCCGCTTCGTACCCGTCCATGTTGGGCATCATCATATCCAGCAGGACGACATCGGTCTCAGGATGCTGGTCCAGCGCCTTGAGCGCCTCCTTGCCGTCAATGGCCGTGATGACGTTCATATTGAGCAGTTCAAGGGCCTTGGTGAGCGAATAGATGTTGCGGACGTCATCGTCAACAATGAGCACCGTCTTGCCGTTGAGCACGTTGTTGAGCATGTTCTGCTTGCGCGCCTGCTTATTCTTGCCGCCTTTCTTGTTCTCCTCCATGATGTGCAGGAAAAGGGAAACCTCGTCGAGCATCCGCTGGTAGGAGTGTGCCGTTTTCACGACAATCGAGTCGGCGTATTTCTTGATCCGCAATTCTTCCTGCATGGAAAGGCTTTTGCCCGTAAACACGATGACGGGCAGGTTTTCGAGCCCTTCCTTCTGGCGGACGTTTTCGAGGATTTCGTAAGCCTGCTTGTCGGGGATCCCCATGTCCAGGATCACGCAATCCACGTGTTCCTTGCGCAATGCTTCGACGCCCGTGGAAACCTCGCTGCTGATCTCCGAATTGATGTTGTGCGATTCCAGGAAAGAAGAAAGGGCGCGGGCATGCTTTGGATTGTCCTCGATGATCAGCACCTTTTTCGATTCCTTGTTGATAATCTGCTCGATCCGGGCGAAAACTTCCGGAATCTGCTCAAACGCCGCCGGTTTGTCCAGGAAATTTACCGCTCCCTTGAGCAGGCTTTCCTGGCGAACCTTGTGCGATGACATGATGTGGACCGGGATGTGGCGCGTCTGCCTCGAGGACTTGAGTTCCTCCATGACTTCCCATCCGTTTTTGACCGGCAGCTCGATATCGAGTAGGATCCCGACCGGTTTGAAGGCCACCGCCAGATTATAGGCGTGATCGCCGCGGACGGTGGCCACCGCCTTGTAGCCCCGTTTCCGGGTGAAATCTACAAGCGATTTGGCAAAATTGACATCGTCCTCGACAATGAGCATCACACGGTCGTTCTCGCCGATGATATCACGGTCATCGGGAACATCTTCCGGGATTGCGGGGTTCAGGTAGCGAACCGGTTCCGGCTCCTCCTGCAGCGACACTTCGGGTTTTCGCGATTCGGTCACCGATCCCGGTCCGGCCACCGGAAGCGTCAGGGTGAAACTGCTTCCTTTGTTGACCGTACTGCTGAGCGAAATTTCGCCCCGAAGCAGTTTGGCCAGTTCCCGGCTGATCGAAAGGCCCAGTCCCGTTCCCCCGTATTTGCGTTTGGTGGAGCCGTCGGCCTGCTGGAAGGCCTCGAAAATCAGGAGTTGCTTGTCCGGCGGGATCCCGATGCCGGTATCGGTCACCGTAAAGTCCACTTTTTTGGCATCATCCGGATTTTTGGCGATTTCAAGCTTTACGCTGCCCGTCGAGGTAAATTTGATCGCATTCGAAATCAGGTTTTTCAATATCTGTTCGAGCCTCATCTTGTCGGTACGGATGATGTGCGGGGCATTGTCGATCACCAATTCAAACCCTATCCCTTTCTCACGGGCCATCGGGGCGAACATCGGCTCCAGGCTTTCGGCAATGCCGGCGACGGTCAGGTCGGCGAGTTCGAGATCCATTTTGCCGGCCTCGATCTTTGAAAGGTCCAGGATCTCGTCGATCAGCCCAAGCAGTCCGTTGCCCGAACTCTGGATCACGCGGGCGAATTCGGTTTGTTCTGCGGTGAGATTTTTATCGGTATTTTCGGCCAGGAGCCTGCTGAGCAACAGGATGCTGTTGAGCGGGGTCCGGAGTTCATGTGACATGTTTGCGAGGAATTCACTTTTGTAACGGGTGGTGAGTTCCAGGTCTTCGGATTTTTTCTGGATTTCCATGTTGCGTTCCTCGAGCAGGACGCTGCGTTCAGCGAGCTCCTCGTTGGTTTGCTGAAGTTCTTCCTGTTGGACCCGCAATTCTTCTTCCGATGCCTGCAATTTCTCGGTTTGAACCTCAAGTTCGGCATTGATGCTCTCCAGTTCGCTGTGCTGTGCCGACAATTCCTCGGCCTGCGACTGTGTTTCCTCGAGAAGTTCCTGTACGCGCTGGCGGTTTTGGGCGGCGCGGAGGGAAATCAGGATATTGCCGGCGACGGACCGCAAGAACTCCTTGTCCAAGTTGTCGTAGGTGCGCGTCGTGGTCAATTCGATCACCCCGGCGACGCGATCATCCAAGAGCGGTATCGCGATAACGTGCGATGGCCTGACTTCGCCCATGGCATAGGTGATGGAAATGTCATCGGGAGACGATCCCACAAGTTCCATCAATTCATTTGACTTGGCCGCCTGTCCGCTCAGCCCGTGCCCAAGGGGGATTTGCATTCCTTTCGGCGGAACGTATCCGTAGCCCGCGACCGGTACCAGGACATCGCCCTCGATAAGGAAAATGGCGCCGGCCGAAGACCTGGTGTAATCGGCGACGAGCGCGATGACCGACGTGGCGAGTTCCCGCGGGGACTGTTCGCCGATCATGACATCGTTCAATTTGGCTATGCCGCTCTGCAACCATTCCTTTTCGCTCAGTTGCCGGAAAGACTTGTCGAGCGATTCGGCCATCGAATTGAGCGAGAGGCCCACGCTGCCCAATGCATCGCGCTGGGTATCGTCCACACGTACCGTATAATTTCCCTGAGAGATTTCGCCAGCAATCGTGGAAATGGCCTGTATGCGCATCCTGGTGCTTTCCTCGCTTTCCTCCAGCGCACGCTGCAACCTGCTTCGCACCCGGTAGTCGCGCAGGATCCTGTAGAAAAAGACCGCGCTTATGATGAGGGCCATTAAAGCCGCCACCACCACGAGAATGGCACTGAAGCGGCCCTGACGGTTGGATTCGGCGATCCTGTCGGCCAGCAATTGCTTTTCGTGGGCCTCGATCAGCAGGAACTGGGCGCGTTGCTTGTCAAGAAGGTATTTTCCGCGCTTGAGAACCGCGTGGTCCACGGTGATTCCCGCCGATTTTTCCTCTACCCGCTGCCGGAGGTATTCGTAATAACTGTCGATGACCAGGTCCAGTTTCTCGAGGTTGCGCAATTGTGCGATGTTCCCGATGCTGAACTGCCGGACACGGTTAAGCTTTTCCCTGACACGGGTATAGGAACCGTTATAGGCCTCGAGGAAATTCGGCTTGCCGGTGAGAAGATAGCCGCGGAGGCTGGTCTGGGCTTCGAGGGCCTCGGCACGCGCCTCATTGAGGTGAAAGATCATGTCCTGGGTCTGGTGCACCTGCGCGTTGCTCTCGAGCAGGTTCCGGATGCTCAGGAAGGACGCGGTTGAACTGACGATGAGGATCAGGAGTGAAATCCCCGAGGAAATGAAGAGGTTCCGTTTAAAGTTTCCGTTCATGCTTATGTGTTTTTGGCCCGGGGCAATACCAGGATAAACTGGCTTCCCTCGCCCGGACGGCTGCGCGCGGTGATGAGGCCGCCGTGTTTTTCGACAATTTTTTTGGCGATGGCAAGGCCGATGCCCGTTCCTTCGTATTGTTCCCGGCCGTTGAGGCTCTGGAAGATGACAAAGATCTTCCCAAGGAAAGATTCGTCAAAACCGATACCGTTGTCGGTGACGGTGATTCTGCAGTAATCGCCATCCGGGGAGAGGCCCGAATCCGCGGATTTGACTGAAATGCATTCGGAAACCACCGAAATCTCAGGCGGGACTCCCTCGCGGGAAAATTTCAGCGAATTGCCGATCAAATTCTGGAAAACCTGCCGCAATTGGCTTGGCACGCCGAATATTTCGGGCAGGTCCTCGTAACTGATGATCGCCTTTTTTTCTTCGATGATGTGGTCGAGGTCGACGAGTACCTCGCGTAGCACGCGGTTCAGGTCGGTGACCTCGTGGACGATTTCGGAAGACAACCTTGAATATTCCAGAAGGTCACTGATGAGCCTCGCCATGCGTTCCGCCGAATGGATCGTGCGGTCCATATAACCCAATGCGGTCTCATCGGTGAGGTAACGGTCGCGGATCATCCGCGAGAATATCTCGATCTTGCGAAGGGGTTCCTTAAGGTCATGCGAAACGACCCAGGTAAATTGCTGGAGTTCGTGGTTCCGCAACTCGAGTTCCTCATTTTTGCGGATAAGTTCGGCAGTGCGCTGCTGGACCTTTTCCTCGAGGCTGAGTTGTTCCTGCCTGCGGATTTCGATCTCTTTGGAAAGAAGGTCGCGGGTTGCCTTGAGTTCCGTGTGCTGGCGATGAAGTTTGAGGAATGTTTTTACCTTGAGGATAAGCAGGTCGGGATCGGCTGGCTTGACAATGTAGTCGACGCCGCCGCTTTCGTATCCGCGGGAAATAAATTTCTTTTCGATATTGACGGCGGAAAGAAAAATAACCGGGATGTCCCGCGTGCGGTTGCTTCCCGCAAGGGTTTCCACCACCTCGAAGCCGTCCATTCCCGGCATCTGCACATCCATGATGATAAGGGCGTAGTCATTTTTTAGGATCATCTTCAACGCTTCCTCGCCGGATTCGGCGGCCTCGGATTCCAGTGCGTGAAGGCTCAGGATTTTTTGGATGGGCAGGATATTTTCCCGTTTGTCGTCGACGATGAGGATCATTAATTGACGTCTTTTAACGGGAGACCGTTGCTGGTGATTAACTTGAGTTTCTCACAAAGTTTGGCGAAATCACTGGGTTTCTCAATGTAGGCGTTGGCCCCCAGCCTGAAACATTCTTCCTTGTAATAGCTGGAAGTGGAATACATGATGACCGGGATTTCGCGCAATGCGGGCATTTGCCGCAGTTCCTTCAGGCAGTTGATCCCGTTCATGCGCGGCATGTTCACGTCCATGAAAATGACATCGGGAATCTTGCCCCTGGAAAGTTTATCGATGGCGTCCAGACCATCGACGGCGCTGTCGTATTGTATTTTCGGATCGGCGGATAGTAGTGCTTCTTCAAAGAGGAAACGATCGTCCGGATCGTCGTCGGTCAGAAGTACTGATTGGATTTTCTTGGTCATATCCCAAAAGTAGAAAATTTTGGGGAGTGTGGCAAGGGGTTTTGGGTTATGGGTTATGGGTTTTGGGTTGTGGGTCATGGGTTATGGGTCATCAGTTATTGGTCCTCAATAATCTATTAGTGAACCACTATTCATCATACATTACTGATTTCTCATTACGCACTACTCACTACTCACTACTCACTACTCATTACACACTACCCATTGCTCAATACTCATTGCTCAAGACCCATTACCCTTAACCTATTTTATCGGCGTCTGCCCGCTCGGCATCCTGGTCGTGTCGTGCTTGGTGTACATGTCGCCATCGTGATTCTCGGCTGCGGTCCCATCCGGCGCGCTGTATCCCGTTTTGGAGTTCCGCGCTGCATTGGTCCGGTTCATTACCTGTACGGCCTTGGCCTTGTTGACTGCGGTCCCGTTTGTGCGGCCGTCAGAGCCGTCACCGGAAAAAGTGCCATTTTGGGATGTACTTCCGTTTGCTTTTTCGGTACCGTTACCCGTGCCATTTTCTCCGCCCTGCACTCCGGAATCCCATGATGGCCTCTCCGGATCTTCGGCAGATACGCCCGGGTTAATGCCATCGGTAGTATTGACGTTGGCGGTATCCTGTTCGATTCCTTCGGTTAGCGTTTGGGATTCGGTTCGGGTTTCCCTGCATCCGACGGCTACTCCGGCCGCCATCAGTGCGATTGCTGTGATATGTATCGATTTCATGATTTCGGCAATTTAGATGCATAAAATTACGATCGTCAATTTGCAATTCCTTTATATCATTGAAATCCACCTTTATACGATTTTATGTAGTGGAATCTCGTAAATTTTTGAGGGATTGCCGTAAGCCTCTGCCATCATGTGTTGCGTATTTTTATCGAAAATCAATTACCATGGAAAATCACCACGAACATCCTGACCATCACGATGAATTGCGCCGCTCCCAAAACGGAACGCAATGGGGAACCGAGAGAAACGCCAATGAAGATGCCGACGAAAGGCTGCATGATGCCGAGGACGAAGGGTTCCTGGCCAACGACAGCGACCCGGACGATGCCGAAGACTGGGGAGCGGTAGACCCGCAATCCGGAAGTTACGACCCCGATACGGATCCCAGCGGCCCGGGCAGCGCCGTCTAAAACATTTGGGTAAATTGGATTGAAGATGAGATATCTTTTCATTTTTATTTTCAGTTTCGGTGCATTTGCCCAGGAAGGTAAAGCCGTCCGGCCCGTCGCCAAGCCTGATTGCCAATTGACCACGACCACCCAGCCGGCCCTGGAGAGTTGCACCTTTCGCCAGTACAGATTCACTAGCGAAGCCGGTCCATCGCTTCGGGGCTTTAAGGTGTCGCGAATGGAGAGCGGCAATTACATCCCGACGTCACTTGAATTGATTTTTAAGGACAAGGCCCATGCGCTCCGTTTCTTCAACAACGGCCTGCGCAAAGAGCATGAGCGAAGAATCAAGGGCGGCGAACCGTGCCCTGAATTCAGCGAAGCGCAACTCACCGACCTGGGAATCAGGTTTGAAGGCGAAAAGGCCGTCATTTCCTTCATTGGCGGAGGCTGCGGCCAATTCAAGGTTAGCCTCAGGGAGCTGGAACGCCTGCTCAAATAATCAGTTGGCCAGTTCGCGGGCAAGGGTCAGGCCGGTGAGCGTGACTTTCGGCCCGATGATCCGCGCGAGGTGCCTCATGATATCGTCGTTCCCGTGCAGGTTCATGTCCAATCCGACGCTTTGCCGGTTGTAGGGCGCGTATTTTTCCTTTCGGCTCATCTTGAAAAGCCCGATAGTGGAAGTTCCCGATGCCGATGCAAGGTGCATGACTCCCGAGTCGGCACCGATAAAAGCCGCACAGTTTGCGAGGACGGCGCCCATTTCCCGAATGTTCCGGCTGTAGATTGACGGGAGTTTGTAGTTCAATGCCGACGCCCCGTGCGCCGGAAGCATTTCCATGAAGTTCACCGTTGGGAATTCCTTCTTCAAAACTGTCAACAGGTTCTGCCACCACTGCGGCCCGAAGTCCTTGGGGCCCGTGGCGTAGGTGAAGAGGCAAACCACTGGAAACCGGTGCGGGACGATTTCGCGAAGTTTCCCCTTTCCATGCGCGATCTCCTCTGGGTCGAGAAACAAGGTCAGTTCGGGAAGGCGGGCCTGTCGCGGCGACAAATGGGCCAGAGCCAGGTAGTCGCGTACCCGGAGCACCGGATTCTTGGCCATGTGAGCGGCATCGGGATAGGATTGTGCCAAATTCAATTGGCCGAAAAGTTTGGTCCTGCCCAAAGCAAATTTTGCCGAGAGCCTCCCGGAGGAAGAACCGGGATCGGCGTTGAAGACAAGATCGTATTGCCGCATTCGCACCCTGATCCAACCGTGCAGGTAAGATGCCAGTTGCCTGAAAGGCTTTTCGGGAAGCGCAATGATGCGGTCCACTTGATTAAAATTGGAGAATACCGACCGGGCGTGGTTGCCCTTGACAAAGAGATCGATCCTCGCGTCGGGAAAGGATTCCTGAAGTTCGCGAACAACGGGAGTGAGCAACAGCATGTTCCCCAGGCGGCCATTTGGCCTGCAAACCAATATGCGTTTGACCCTTGAAGGATCGGTAAGGCGGATGGATCCCTGGCCCAGTCCCGAAGTGATGGCGTGCATGATTCGCCGCCGCCATCGGTCTATCCCTTGAAACTTTCTCATAAAACAGCCATGAAAAGCGCCGTAGGGATAACGCATCCGAAAATTAAAAAAAAATTATGGCGTGGACAACCGGGTTTGTCAATTATAAATTTGTTAAGAGTCGTGTCGGAACCAATTTGTTAAATTGCGTCCTCAAACAGCCAAGATGGACAATATCAAGATTCTCTGGGTGGACGACGAAATCGACCTGCTCAAGCCGCATATCATGTTTCTGGAAAAGAAAAATTTCGAGGTCACGACCTGCAACAATGGGCGCGATGCGGTGGATGTCTTTTCGGAAGGTGATTTCGACATCGTTTTCCTGGACGAGAACATGCCCGGGATGAGCGGCCTTGAAACCCTGCAGGAAATCAAGGAAAAGAAATCCAGCACACCCGTGATCATGATCACCAAAAGCGAAGAGGAACTGATCATGGAGGAAGCTATCGGTGCCAAGATCGCCGATTACCTCATCAAGCCCGTCAATCCCAACCAGATCCTGCTCAGCATCAAAAAAAACCTCGAGCATTCCCGGCTTGTGTCGGAAAAGACAACGCTTGATTACCAGAAGGAATTTCGCAAGATCGCGGTGGATATGTCCATGGTCAACACGTATGAAGAGTGGGCCGACCTGTACCGCAGGCTGTTGTTTTGGGAACTCGAACTTGAAAACATTGAGGACCAGGGAATGATCGAGATCCTGGACAGCCAGAAAATCGAGGCCAACGCGCAGTTTGGGAAGTTCATCGAGCGCAATTACGCCGACTGGTACGCGCCAAAAGCCGACCGGCCGGTGCTATCGCATACACTGTTCAGGGAACTGGTCGTGCCCGAAATCGTAAAAAAGGAAAAGCCTGTGCTTTTCGTGGTGATTGACAACCTGCGTTACGACCAGTGGAAGGCTTTTGAAAGCGTTGTCGCGAACCACTATAAACTGGATAAGGAGGTTCCTTATTATGCCATCCTGCCGACGGCGACGCAGTATGCGCGAAATGCGATCTTCTCGGGGCTGACGCCGCTCGAAATGGAGAAGCAATTCCCCCAATACTGGAAAAACGATGTCGAGGAAGGCGGGAAAAATCTCTACGAAGCCGAGTTCCTCACCGCGCACCTCAAACGCCTCGGGCTCAATATCAAACAGGACTACTTCAAGATCACAAACTTCGCGGGCGGAAAAAAACTCGTCGAGAACTTCAAGGCCTATAAATCGAACGACCTGGTTACCATCGTCTACAATTTCATCGACATGCTCTCGCATGCCAAGACGGAGATGGAAGTGGTCAAGGAACTCGCCGCCGACGACAAGGCCTACCGGTCGCTGACGCTCAGCTGGTTCCGCAATTCGTCCCTGCTCGAGATCATCCAGCAGGCGCAACAGCTCGGTTTCAAGCTCATCATTACCACCGACCATGGCACCATCAACGTCAAGAACCCCTCAAAGGTCATCGGCGACAAGAACACGAGCCTGAACCTGCGCTACAAGACCGGCCGGAGCCTTACCTACGAGGATCGCGACGTTTACGCGGTCAAGGACCCCAAGAGCATCATGCTCCCCGCGATCAACATGAGCAGTTCCTATATCTTTGCCAAAAACGATTATTTCCTGGCTTACGTGAACAATTTCAATCACTACGTGAGCTATTACCGCAACACCTATCAGCACGGCGGGATTTCGCTAGAAGAGATGATCGTTCCTTTCCTTGTGTTCAACCCGAAATAATGGACGTTACTTTTTCACTTGACGGGATTGACGATGCGGCACGCACGCTCCTGGCGCGGTTCGATCAACCGGTCGTGCTTTTTAACGGGCAGATGGGCGCCGGCAAGACCACGCTCATCAAGGCCTTGTGCCGTGCGATGGGCATTACCGATGCTACGTCGAGCCCGACATTTTCGCTGATCAATGAATACCGGACCCCCGGTGGTGAGCCGGTCTACCATTTTGATGTTTACAGGCTCAAGCAGGAATCCGAGGCCCTCGACATGGGAATCGAGGAATACCTGCATTCGGGACATCGCTGCTTCATCGAGTGGGCCGAAAAGATACCCAACCTGTTGCCGGATCGAGTGCATGTTGTGGAGTTGCAGGAATTGCCCGATGGGCGGCGTCGCGCAATCATGTCCTAGCGTCTTATTTTTCCCTCGGCTTTCAATTATAATTGCTAATTTAGACCGGAAATTTTTGAGCCATGTCACTGACGCCGTTTACAAAGCAGCAATTGTTGCCTCAGGAAGAAAAACTCGAGGTTGAACGACATAAAAGCCAGTTGTTCATAGGGATTCCCAAGGAAACAAGCTACCAGGAACGGCGGATTTGCCTGACGCCGGACGCGGTTAACTCGCTGACCTCGCACGGACATCGCGTCATGATCGAATCGGGTGCGGGACTGCTGTCGAGTTATTGCGATGAGGAATATTCGGAAGCGGGCGCCGAGATTACCGCCGATACAAAAAAAGTCCTCAGTTGCCCCATCATCCTAAAAGTGGAGCCGCTCACCATGGCCGAGATCGAGGCGGTCAACCCAAAGACCATTGTCATATCGGCCATCCAGATTAAGACCCGTAAAAAGGAATATTTCGAGGCGCTGACCCGAAAGAAAATCACCGCGCTTGCATTTGAATACATAAAGGACGTCGACGGAACCTATCCGGCCGTAAAATCCCTGAGCGAGATTGCGGGAACGGCATCGGTACTGATCGCATCGGAACTGATGATCAACGCCGAATTCGGCAAAGGGCTGCTTTTTGGCAACATCACGGGCGTTCCACCCACCGACGTCGTGATCATCGGCGCGGGCACGGTAGGGGAGTACGCGGCCAAGACGGCGCTTGGGCTGGGGGCCAATGTCAAGGTTTTCGACAATTCCATCACCAAGCTCCGGCGCCTGCAAAACAATCTGAGCCAATGCATCTTCACCTCGACGGTACAGCCGAAGACCTTGCTCAAGGCGCTTCGGCGGTGCGATGTGGCCATCGGTGCCATGCGCGGGAAGGAGCGCTGCCCGGTCCTGGTTTCCCAAACGATGGTCGAGCACATGAAAAGAGGTGCCGTGATCGTCGATGTCAGCATCGATACGGGCGGTTGTTTTGAAACATCGGAAGTCACCACCCATGAAAGGCCCACTTTCCTCAAATATGGCGTGATCCATTATTGCGTGCCCAACATCCCCTCGCGTTATTCCAAGACGGCGTCGGTTTCCATCAGCAACATCCTGACGCCCTACCTGCTGGACATTGCCGAAGATGGGGGCATCGAGAGCGCCATCCGCATCAATCCCGGCCTTAAAAACGGCGTATACCTCTACCACGGGATCCTGACCAACAGGACGATCGGCGACTGGTTCGGCCTTCCGGTGAGCGACATCAACCTGATCGTTTTTTAGGCTACCTTTGCAAAAAATTCAAAATGAAGTTTCAATTCAGGCTTGCCTATTATCTGGCGGGCTTTTGCATCGGCCTGGTGTTCGTTTTTTTCATATTGAACGGAAAGGAAGCCAGCTGCAGCTATTTTCCCAATGCGCGGGTGCTGAAGAACCTGCGGTCGAAACCCTTTATCTATTCCAGTGAAGCCGAGGCCAAAATGGGAGGGAAGCTGATCGATTCGGCGGATTTTCGCGCCATCCTTACCAAAGGCGACGTCGATTTTGAAATCTCCAACAAACCCGAGCGCGGCGGAAAGTTATACGTCATCTACGGACGCAATTCCAAAAACCAGGAAGTGGCCCTCGAGGTCATCAATTATGAGGATAAGGCGGTGTTGAAAGACATACGGCTTCGGGAGAAATTATAAATTACAAATTATAAGTTATAAATTAATCCGGGGCGAAGCCGAACTGAACGACCAACGGGAGTTAATTTTGAATGCGGGACCCGATTATGAGTCCGTTCGACATTCGTCGTTTACTTCGCTGGCGCTCCGTACAGTTCGCCCTGCGGGCTCGGGTCGACATTTGTCATTTGTCATTCGTCATTCGACATTCGTCACTTTTATTTGCACCATTACAAAAACTGATTATCTTTGCACCCCGAGGGCGATTAGCTCAGCTGGTTCAGAGCACTACCTCGACAAGGTAGGGGTCACTGGTTCGAACCCAGTATCGCCCACGAAGCCGAAACTTTGTTTCGGCTTTTTTTGTTTTTTTGGTGACACGTCGAAAAAAGATTTTTCCATTATCTTTAAGCAGAAATCCGCTTCCCTCGGCGGGCATTTTTCTTTAGTCCGGGATGAGCGAATTGCAACGATTTTTCAGTGAATTGTTTGATACGGGCAGATGGCCGCCCCGTTGGCATTGCGGCAAGTGGAGCGAATTCCACGGTTGGCTGTACATCCTTTCGGACATCGCGATTTGGGCAGCCTACTTCACCATACCGTTTCTCCTGATCCACTTCATTCTCCGCAAAAAAGATATCCCGTTCCCGAAGGTGTTCTGGCTGTTTGGGGCCTTTATTCTCGCCTGTGGAATGACGCACCTTGTGGACGCCATCATTTTTTGGGTACCGATTTACAACTTCAGCGCATTCCTGAGGTTCTTGACTGCCATCGTGTCGTGGGGAACCATCATCATGCTCTACCGCGTGCTTCCCGATGCCTTTTCGCTCAAAACCCCGGCCGAACTCGAACGCCTGGTGACCGAACGAACCACCGAACTACACGCCAGCATGGAGAAGACCCGGTTCCTGGCCGATTCGATGCCCCAGATTGTCTGGTACGCCAGGCCCGATGGAAATGTAGAATACGTAAATGCCGTGGGGGAACGCTTTACGGGCCTTTCGAAGGAAGCGTTTTTGGGTTTTGAATGGACCAATCTTTTGCATCCCGATGACCTGGAAGAGCATCTGGCTGCCTGGCGCAAATCCATCAACAATGGGTCGGATTACGAAATGGAGAGCCGGATCAGGAATTCCTCGGGCGAATACATCTGGCACCTTTCCCGAGCTTTGGCTCACCGCGACGAGTCCGGCAACATCCTCATGTGGGTGGGAACCGCGACCGACATCGAATTCCAGAAACGGGCCGCCGAAACCCTGGAGCGCACCGTCACCCTGCGCACCGAAGAACTCGCGCTTGCCAATGAGGCGCTTGTAAAATCCAATGACGAACTCGATTATTTCGCCGCGGTGGCTTCGCACGACCTTCAGGCTCCCCTGCGGACCATAAACAATTACCTCGGGCTGATTTCGGAACGGAACGAAGCTTTGCTTGACGATCGATCAAAGCACTATATCAACCGCTCGATCGAAGCGGGACAACGGATGAAAAGCCTGATCGAGAATTTGCTGGCCTATTCGCAATTAAATGCACAGCCCGCGAATTTTGAAAACGTGGATCTCGACCAGGTGGTCAGCGATGCGCTTGCCAATTTCAGCGATACCCTTGAAAAGAGCAGGGCCGTGGTGGAGCACTCCGGTTTGGGCCACGCTTACGCCGATCCGGTCCAGCTCGCGAGGCTTTTCCAGAACCTGATCCTCAATGCGATCAATTACAACGACAGCGAGGTGCCCCTCGTGACCATCACCGCCGAGCACGGGGAAGAGCAGGTGGTGGTGAGCGTCCGGGACAACGGTACGGGGATCGCGCCCGAGAATCTGTCAAAAATTTTCGATGCCTTCACCAGGCTCCAATCGGAAACCGCAGGGACAGGCCTGGGATTGTCCATCAGCAAAAGGATCGTGGACAAACACGGCGGAAGGATCTGGGTGGAATCGGAACCCAATGTCGGCACTGCCTTCCATTTTACGCTTCCGCACTCCAGGAAATAAATGTAAATTTGGATGTAATTCTGTAACGCCGGCCATCGACCAAAGCAATAATTTTAAATACTAAAATTGATTGTAATGGAAAATAACCACAACGGCGGAGGAAATGGGCGCGACTTCACGCGAAACCATTCCGACCGCGAGTTTCATACCGATACCGATCAAAACCGCCCACTGCAGAGCCGCGCCGGCGATGACCGGGGGGAACACGGCAATACCGAAACAGGCGCCAACTACGGACATCTTCAGACTGATGAAAACCCGGCCAACGAACACTACGGTGCCGCACCCGATAAACGCGATGAGGGTGAGAATCAATCGAGACATTAAAACATATCATCATGGAACAGGAAAGAAACAATTGGGACAAGGCCAATCGCCAACACCTGAATCACGACCCTTCCGAGGGCGAAAATGAGGAAATGTACAAACAGGAAGCGGCCGGCGAGGAACGCAACCCAAACATCGAAGCCGACGGTTACGGCAGCGAATCGGCAAGGAGCGAACACAATCATTATTCCTCCGGAGTTTCGGGAAGAAGCGGAACGATCCACCACGACAGTGGCCCGAGCACACGCGGTGACCGCAATTATTCGGGGGGATCGATGGAGGTTTCCGGCCGTTCGCATGGATAAACCGTATGCGGCATTCGGAAACTGCGTTATCTTTGCCACAAAAATCAAGAGCCATCGCAAAGGAAACCTATCTCAACGACCCGATCTACGGCTTTATAACCATTGATGACGCGCTCGTCAGGGAACTGATTTCGCATCCGTATTTCCAGCGGCTTCGCAGGATTTCGCAGATGGGATTGTCCTACCTGGTCTATCCGGGCGCCCACCACACACGCTTCCACCATGCCCTGGGTTGCCTGCACCTGATGCAGCGCGCAGTCGCGGTCTTGCGCGGGAAAAGCGTGGAAATTTCGTTCGACGAGGAGCGGGCGCTCTATATCGCGATCCTCCTGCACGACATCGGGCATGGCCCCTTTTCACATGCGATGGAACACTCCATTGTGGAGGGGATTTCGCACGAGGAGATCTCGCTGGCGTTCATGGATAGCCTGAACCGCGAGTTCAACGGCGCATTGTCCCTTGCCATCGAGGTCTTCCGCGGACAATACCCACGCAAATTCATGCTGCAACTCATCTCGAGCCAGCTTGACATGGACCGGATGGATTACCTCAAGCGGGATTCCTTTTATACAGGTGTATCGGAGGGGAACATCAATTCGGAAAGGCTGATCCAGATGCTGACCGTCAGGGGCGATGTGCTGCTTATCGAGGAGAAAGGCATTTATTCGGTCGAAAAATTTCTGATGGCCCGCAGGCTCATGTACTGGCAGGCCTACCTTCACAAGACCAGCCTCGCCGCCGAGCTCATGCTGATGAAGCTTCTAAAGCGGGCACGGCAACTTCACGCGATGGGCGCCGATCTTCCGTGCAGCGGGCCGCTGGGATATTTCATGTCAAACCGGGTGGACGCGAGCAATTTTGACGACGGAATGTTGTCGCGTTTCGCGCAGCTCGACGATACCGATATATTGGCGGCGATCAAATCGTGGCAGCACCATGACGACGTCATCCTCCAATCGCTCTCCCGAAGGCTGCTCAACCGGGATTTGCTCAAGATCAGGGTTTCCGGCGCGAAATTCCCGGCATCGGAGGTGGAGGCGCTCACGGCCGAATTCGCATCGGCGCACGGAATCATGCATGCCGAGGCACAATTTTTCATTTTCAAGGGCAAGATTAAGAACCAGGCGTACAGCAAGAAGTCGGAACCGATCCATATCCTGATGAAGGACGGAACCGTCGAGGACGTCACGGAGGCATCGGACCAATTCAACCTGCGCGCCCTTTCAAAACCGGTGACCAAGTATTATATCTGTTTTCCAAAACAACTTGGCGAAAAATAACCTTTAATACCGATTTTTTATATTTTTGTCGGATTGAAATAGACCCGCGCCACTGCGCAATCGTGCGGGCGCCAACACTACGGGATGAAATTCACAGCACGGCAGATAGCAGGTATCCTGGACGGGGAAGTCACCGGAAATCCCGACGCGGAAGTCTGGAAGCTTTCAAAGATCGAGGAAGGAACCGACGGCTCGCTCACTTTTCTGTCAAATCCCAAATACAACCACTACCTCTACAGTACGGCGGCCAGCATAACCATCGTCAACAAGACCTTCGTGCCGGAGGGCGAATATGCCCCGACGCTTATAAAAGTGGACGACGCATACGGCGCCTTTACCCGGATCCTCGAATATTACAACCAGGCCAAGAATAATAAATCCGGGATCGAACAGCCCTGCTTTATTGCCGATACGGCCACTTACGGCCCTGGGTTTTACGGCGGGGCATTCGCCTACATTGGCCAAAATGTGGAAATCGGCGAAAACGTCAAGATCTATCCCAATGCCTTCGTTGGCGACAATGTGAAGATCGGCAGTGGCACGGTGGTTTTTGCCGGCGCCAGGATCGGTTCCGAAACTGTCATTGGAAGCAATTGCACCATCCACGCGGGAGCGGTTCTCGGTTCCGACGGTTTTGGTTTCGCACCCCAACAGGACGGCACTTACCGAAAGGTTCCCCAAACAGGCAACGTGATCATCGGCGACGATGTCAACGTGGGTGCCTGCGCGACCATCGATCGTGCGACCATGGGTTCCACGGTGATCAAAAGCGGCGTAAAACTTGACAACCACGTCCATATCGCGCACAATGTCGAGGTCGGTGAAAACACCGTGATTGCGGCCCAAACGGGAATTGCCGGTTCCACCAAGATCGGCCGCAACTGCATGATCGGCGGACAGGTGGGGATTGCGGGCCATCTTGTACTTGGCAACAACGTCCGCATTCAGGCACAATCGGGCGTGGGGAAAAACCTCGCCGACGGGGAAACCGTCCAGGGTTCGCCATCGTTCAACTACAACGACTACAGCAAATCGTATGTCCATTTCCGCAACCTGCCCAAGATCGTTTCGGAAATCGAGGAATTGTCCAAAAACCAAAACAACAATAAATAGGGATGGTTAACCAAAAGACCATAAAAAGTGAAGTTTCCCTCACGGGAGTGGGCCTGCACACAGGCAAGGAAGTCAAGATGACCTTTAAGCCGGCGCCGGTAAACAACGGTTTTACGTTTGTACGCGTGGACTTGGAGGGAAGCCCGGTAATCGAGGCCGACGCCAACTACGTGGTCAATACCCAGCGCGGCACCAATATCGAAAAACTGGGCGTGAAGATCATGACCTCCGAGCACGTTTTGGCCGCCTGCATGGGCTGCGACCTGGACAACGTGATCATCGAACTCAACGCGCCCGAACCTCCCATCATGGACGGTTCTTCCAAATTCTTTGTCGAGGCGCTCGAAAAAGCGGGGATCGAAGAGCAGGACGCCGAACGCCAGTGTTATGTGGTAAAAGAAGTCATTTCCTATACCGATGAGGCTACCGGTAGCGAAATCCTGGTCATGCCCGCGGATGAATACCAGGTCACGGCGATGGTGGATTTCGGGACGAAGGTATTGGGTACGCAGAACGCGACGCTCAAAAGCCTGTCGGAATTCAAGACCGAGATCGCCGATGCGCGCACCTTCAGCTTTTTGCACGAACTCGAAACACTGCTGGACAACGGCCTGATCAAGGGGGGTGACCTCAATAATGCGATTGTCTACGTCGACAAGGAAATCAGCCCCTCCACCATGGAAAACCTCAAGGTCGCATTTGGAAAGGACGAGATTTCGGTCAAACCGAACGGCATCCTCGACAACCTGACCCTGCATTATCCCAATGAGGCGGCGCGCCACAAATTGCTGGACGTCATTGGAGACCTGGCGCTGGTGGGGACACGCATCCGCGGAAAAGTGATCGCCAACAAACCGGGCCACCACGTCAATACGCAGTTCGCCAAGAAACTTTCAAAAATCATCAAGCTCGAGCAGCGCAACCAGATCCCCACCTATGACCTTCACAAGGAGCCGCTCATGGACATCCACAAGATCATGTCCATGCTGCCGCACCGCCCGCCCTTCCTGCTTGTTGACCGTATCCTGGAGATGAGCGACAACCATGTCGTGGGGCTCAAGAACGTCACGATGAACGAAAGCTTCTTCGTGGGGCACTTTCCGGGCGCGCCCGTCATGCCCGGCGTCTTGATCGTCGAGGCGATGGCCCAGACCGGCGGGATCCTGATCCTGAGTTCGGTGCCGGATCCGGAAAATTACCTGACCTATTTCATGAAGATCGACAACGTGAAGTTCAAGCAGAAAGTGCTTCCGGGCGACACGCTGATCTTTAAATGCGACCTGATTTCGCCTATCCGCCGCGGCATCTGCCACATGCAGGCCAATGCCTACGCAAACGGAAAACTGGTGGCCGAAGCCGAGCTCATGGCGCAGATCGTCAAAAACAAATAACTATGAACCAACCCTTAGCATACGTTCACCCCGGCGCCAAGATCGCGAAAAATGTCGTGATCGAGCCTTTTACCACGATCCACAACAATGTCGTCATCGGCGACGGTACCTGGATCGGGTCCAACGTGACCATCATGGAAGGAGCGCGCATCGGGAAAAACTGCAACATATTTCCGGGAGCGGTCATCGCAGCGGTTCCGCAGGACCTGAAATTCGGCGGTGAGGACTCGCTGGCCATAATCGGCGACAACTGCACCATCCGCGAATGCGTGACCATCAACCGCGGTACCATTGCCTCGGGACAGACCACCATCGGCAACAACTGCCTGATCATGGCCACGGCGCACATCGCCCACGACTGCCACATTGGCGACAATGCCATCGTGGTCAACGGCGTAGCACTCGCAGGCCACGTCACGGTTGGGAATTATGCCATCATCGGCGGATTGGCAGCCGTGCACCAGTTCATCCACATCGGGGACCACGCCATGGTATCGGGCGGATCGCTTGTGCGCAAGGACGTTCCGCCATACACCAAGGCAGCCAAGGAACCGCTGTCCTATGTGGGGATCAATTCGGTTGGGCTTCGCCGGCGCGGTTTTACCACCGACAAGATCCGTGAGATCCAGGAGATCTACCGCATCCTGTATCAGAAGAATTACAATACGACCCAGGCGCTGGGCATCATCGAAGCCGAGATGGAGGCCACGCCCGAGCGCGACGAGATCATCCTGTTCATCAGGAATTCGTCGAGAGGGGTGATGAAAGGATACACGGGTAACTATTAGAAATTATAAATTTTAAATTATAAATGGTCACGGGCATTTCCAATTAATTTATAGTTCTCAACACTAATCGAAACATTCAATTTATAATCTATAATTTATAATTCCATTTATGGCGACTACTTCCGACATCCGCAACGGACTCTGCATCAAATACAACAACGATATCTACAAGATCATCGAATTCCTCCACGTAAAGCCAGGTAAAGGCCCCGCTTTCGTGCGCACCAAGCTCAAAAGCCTGACCAACGGAAAGGTGCTGGACAACACGTTTTCGGCCGGGCACAAACTGGATGACGTTCGTGTGGAGACCCATACCTTCCAGTTCCTGTATGCCGAAGGGAATGATTTCCACTTCATGAACAACGAGACTTTCGAGCAGATTTCGCTCAACAAGGACATCCTCGACGCGCCCGATCTTTTGAAAGAGGGAACCAACGTGATGGTCCAGATCAATGCCGAGACGGAGGCGCCGCTTTCGGTGGACATGCCGGCGTCGGTCGTACTTGAAGTCGTTTATGCCGAACCAGGAGTTAAGGGCAACACCGCAACCAACGCCACCAAGCCTGCGAAGGTCGAGACGGGTGCATCGGTCAACGTGCCGCTTTTCATCAACGAAGGCGACAAGATCAAGATCGACACTGCCACGGGATCTTACATGGAACGCGTCAAATAATGAAGTTTCCCAAGTCATACCCGCTCAAGGAAATTGCCGCGCTGATCGACTGCGATTTTGTGGGCGATGCGCATTTTCCGGTCTCGGGCATGAACGAAATACACGTCGTGGAACCGGGTGATATTGTCTTTGTCGATCATCCGAAATACTACGACAAGGCGCTCAATTCAAAGGCGACCGTCATCCTAATCAACAAGAACGTGGATTGCCCGCCGGGCAAGGCGCTTTTGGTTTCGGACGATCCTTTCCGCGATTTCAACAAGCTCACGAAACATTTTCGGCCGTTCCAATCCTCCAATTCCTCGATAGCCGATTCGGCCGAGATAGGCGAGGGAAGCGTCATCCAGCCCAATGTTTTTATCGGTAACCATGTGCGCATCGGCCGCAATTGCGTGATCCATCCCAACGTCGCGATCTATGACCACAGCGTCATCGGCGACAATGTCATTATCCATGCGGGAACCGTCATCGGTGCCGACGCCTTCTACTACAAGAAACGCGAGTGGGGCTTCGATCCGCTGGTTTCGGGCGGAAGGGTCGTCATCAAGGACAATGTGGGGATCGGGGCACTTTGCACCATCGATCGCGGCGTTACCGGCGACACGACAATAGACGAGGGCACAAAACTGGACAACCAGGTCCATGTGGGGCACGATACCTTTATCGGGAAACGTTGCCTGATCGCATCGCAGACCGGGATTGCGGGATGCGTGGTGATCGAGGACAATGTCACGCTTTGGGGCCAGGTGGGTACGACCAGCGGAATTACGATCGGATCCGGGGCCGTGGTCATGGGACAGACGGGCGTCACCAAGTCGGTGCCCGGCGGCAAGACCTATTTTGGCACGCCCATCGAGGAATCGCGCGAAAAACTCAAGCAATTGGCCAATATCAAGAAAATTCCGGAACTGATAGAAAAATTGAGACCATGACATCGAAGAAGTTTGTCGAAAACTTTTACAAATCCGAAGCCCTGACCCGCAGCGAGGTCATGGAACAGTACATGCACCCCGAGGTCATGCTGGACTGGAACTCAAGCAAGGGTTTTTTACAACTTCGCCTTGGCGATATGCTCAAGCTCGCCGACGAACTCGGCAAAGCCTACGAGCGCTCAAAGGTCAGGATCACGCACCTGGTGGGAGACACTTCCACGGTTGCGGTGCGCTATTCCCATTATGTCAAGACTATCGAAAACCCCCGCGAGGAAATGCTCCTGGCGCACTTCATCGCAATATGGGAACTTCGCGACGGCCTATTGTTCCGGGGCTATCAGATGAGCCAACCTACTTAGAATAATTATACAAACCATAAAAAGACAATCATGAGTGTTTTAGTCAACAAGGATTCAAGGATAATCGTACAGGGGTTCACCGGAAGCGAGGGCACGTTCCACGCGTCGCAGATGATCGAATACGGGACCAATATCGTTGGGGGTGTCACGCCCGGTAAAGGAGGAAGTGAGCACCTGGGCCGACCGGTGTTCAATACTGTCAAGGATGCAGTGGACAAGGCTGGCGCCGATACGACGATCATCTTTGTTCCGCCCGCGTTTGCCGCCGATGCCATCATGGAGGCCGCCGACGCCGGCATCAAGGTGATCATTACCATTACCGAAGGGATCCCCGTAGCCGACATGATCCGCGCTTATGATTTCATCAGGGGAAAAAATTGCCGTTTGATCGGGCCCAACTGCCCGGGTGTCATCACTCCCGAAGAGGCCAAGGTAGGCATCATGCCGGGATTTGTGTTCAAGAAAGGAAATGTGGGCATCGTTTCAAAATCGGGGACGCTGACCTATGAGGCGGCTGACCAGGTCGTAAAACAGGGATTGGGAATCACCACGGCCATCGGGATCGGGGGAGACCCGATCATCGGAACCACGACAAAGGAGGCCGTTGAACTGCTTATGAACGATCCCGAGACCAAGTGCATCGTGATGATCGGCGAGATCGGCGGACAGCTTGAAGCCGATGCCGCGCGCTGGATCAAGGCCGACGGAAACCGCAAACCGGTTGTAGGCTTTATCGCTGGCGAGACCGCGCCAAAGGGCCGGACCATGGGCCATGCCGGAGCCATTGTAGGCGGTGCCGACGACACGGCCGAAGCCAAGAAGCGCATCATGCGGGAATGCGGGATCCATGTGGTGGATTCCCCTGCCGAAATAGGGAAGAAGGTACGGGAAGTACTTGCTTAATACAAGGGCCTTCGAAAGAGGGCCTTTTTTATTTCCTTTTTAGGGGCCGGCGCGTCAAGGAATTGAAATTTTGAATTTTGAATAAGAGTCGTATTATTTCAAGATTCTTTTTAATCGTAGCTTAGAAACGAAAGTATTCAAGATTTCCGGAAGTCCATTTTGGATGAATGGCAGCTAAAGCGGCATCTGGGAGATCCGTATGATTTCAAGGATTCGATGCAGTGTTGGTTGCAGGAAAGCGCCCGTAGAGCCGAGGAGGAACGACGAGCGGTTAGGGCGCTGCGGCGGCATCGGGCCGTAGAAATCGAGGATCGGACAGCAAGCCGCCCGGGCATTTTTTGCTACTTTTTTTTGCCTGAAAAAAAGTAGGAATGCAAAATTCAAAAAGCTTCCGGCAGGAAACTTTTTAACGAAATCGTTTGAAATTTTAATTCTTTGCTAATAATAAAGCATGTCGCTGACAAACAAAGCAGTTGTTTGTTAATTTTACGTTTCAAATTGATTTGAATGCCACAAAGCATAAAGAAAATCGGGGTGCTGACCTCCGGAGGCGATTCGCCCGGGATGAACGCGGCAATCCGCTCGGTGGTCCGGACCTGTGCTTATCACGGTATTGGCTGCATCGGGATTTACCGCGGTTATCAGGGAATGATCGAAGGCGATTTTAAGGAAATGGGTGCCCGAAGCGTAAACAACATCGTCAATAAGGGTGGCACGATCCTTAAATCGGCGCGCAGCAAGGAATTCATGACGCCCGAAGGCCGGAAGAAAGCCCACGACCATTTGGTAAGGGCGGGTGTCGACTCGCTTGTGATCATTGGCGGCGACGGAAGCTTTACCGGTGCCGAGGTCTTCAATTCGGAATACGGTTTTCCCGTCATGGGAATCCCCGGCACCATAGACAACGATATCTACGGCACGAGCCATACACTGGGCTATGACACCGCCCTGAACACGGTGGTGGAGGTCATCGACAAAATCCGCGACACCGCGAGTTCGCACAACCGCCTGTTTTTTGTGGAAGTCATGGGCCGCGATGCCGGTCACATCGCCCTGAATGCGGGCATCGGCGCGGGTGCCGAGGAAATCCTGATCCCGGAGGAAGACTTGGGCCTCGACAGGCTATTGGATTCGTTGCGAAGGAGCAAGGCCTCGGGGAAATCCTCGAGCATCGTCGTGATAGCCGAAGGGGACAAGATCGGGAAGAACGTCTTTGAACTCAAGGATTATGTCGAGACCAACATGCCCGAATACGATGTGCGCGTCTCAGTACTCGGCCACATGCAACGGGGAGGTGCGCCCACGTGCTTTGACCGCGTCCTGGCCAGCCGGCTTGGCGTGAAGGCCGTGGAATCGCTTCTGGAAGGCAAATCCAATTACATGGTAGGCATAAACGGCGATAAGATCACGCTCACTCCGCTCGAGCAGGCCATCAAGGGGCGAAGCGAAATTGACCGGGAGTTGTTGAGGGTGTCGGATATTATGAGTACGTAGAAGTGTCGAATGACGAATGACAAATGTCGAACGAAAACGTAAAGTCATAAGGTCATAAGGTCTTAAAGTCATAAGGGCCAAGTTAAATGAATAAATTTCCTAATTTCCTAATTAAATAAAAATGTCAACAATAAAACTCGGAATAAACGGCTTCGGCCGGATTGGGCGCATCGTCCTGCGTGAGACGCTCAACCGCAACAATGTTGAAGTCGTGGCGATCAATGACCTTTTGGAGGTGGACCATTTGGCCTACCTTTTAAAATATGATTCGGTGCACGGGAACTTTGCCGGCAAGGTTGAGGTGCGCGAGGGAAAACTGTACGTCAACGACAAGGAAGTGCGCGTGACGGCCGAAAAAGATCCGTCACTATTGAAGTGGGACGAGGCCGGCGTGGATGTCGTAGCCGAATGTACGGGAATTTTCACGACGCTGGAAAAGGCGCAATTGCACATCAACGGCGGCGCCAAAAAGGTGGTGATCTCGGCGCCTTCGGCGGACGCCCCGATGTACGTGATGGGGGTCAATCACGAAAAGGCCACTGCAGCCGATACCATCGTGTCAAACGCCTCCTGTACAACGAATTGCCTGGCGCCACTTGCCAAGGTGCTTCACGATGAATTCGGGATCGTGGAAGGATTGATGACCACCGTCCATGCGACCACGGCCACTCAATTGACCGTGGACGGGCCGAGCAAAAAGGACTTCCGCGGAGGCCGTGCGGCGCTGCTCAACATCATCCCGGCCTCGACCGGTGCGGCAAAGGCCGTGGGCAAGGTGATACCGGAATTGAACGGAAAACTCACCGGAATGTCCATGCGGGTCCCAACGGCGGATGTCTCGGTGGTGGATTTGACCGTGAAACTCTCTCGCGAGACCTCCTACGAGGAAATCATGGCGAGGCTCAAAGCGGCCTCCGAAGGCGCGTACAAGGGCATCATCGGGTTTACCGAAGACGATGTGGTATCACAGGACTTCATCTCGGACCCCCGGACCTCCATCATCGATTCCAAGGCGGGAATAGGACTGAACTCGACGTTTTTCAAGATCGTTTCCTGGTATGATAACGAATACGGGTACTCGAGCAAGCTGATCGACCTTTGCGTGCACATCGCCAATTTGAGATAAAATGTATCTTAGCGCCGGGCTTATCGCCCGGTTTCTTTATTAACGGCGTCCCGCGTTAGGGATGGAAGCAGCTACCGCGTAGCCATGACAGCCCGGCCCGAAGGGAAACGCCCAAAATCTTTTTAATGAAATTACTCACCGACAGCGGTTCCACAAAGGCCGACTGGATCGCCATCGACGATGACGGCAAAGTGCTCTTCACGACCCAGACGCTGGGCCTCAACCCCGAAGTATTGGGCAAGGAAGAGATCATCGCAAGGCTTGACGACAAATTCGACATCTCGCACAACCGCAAAAGGGTCACCCACCTGTTTTTTTATGGCGCGGGCTGCGGGACCGACAGGATGAAGAAATTCCTTTCGGAGGTTTTTGCCGAATATTTTGAAAGCGCCGCCGTGAGCGTCCAGGAAGATACCTACGCCGCGGTCTATGCCACCACGCCGAAAGGGGAGAAGGCCATCGTGTGCATCCTGGGCACGGGCTCCAATTGCAGCTATTTTGACGGGCTCGTGTTGCATCAGAAGGTCCAGTCACTGGGCTACATCGCGATGGACGATTGCAGCGGCAACCAGTTTGGAAGGCAACTCATCCGCGGTTATTACTTTGGCAAAATGCCGGCCGAACTCGCCGCCGACTTCGAGATGCAGTACGATCTTGACGCCGATGTGATCAAGCACAACCTCTACAAGGAACCCAATCCCAACGCGTACCTGGCCACTTTTGCCAAGTTCCTGATCCAGCACAAGGACCATCCGTGGTGCCAGGAGATCATCGAAGCGGGAATGGAGGATTTCGTTTCCAACTACATTTTGCAGTTTGACAACGCGCGCCAGGTGCCGATCCATTTCATCGGGTCTATCGCGTTCTATTTGCGCGAGGAACTCGAGGCAGTACTGGCCAGCCACGGGCTCAAGATCGGGAATGTTTTGAGGCGGCCGATCGACGGGCTCATCCAATACCACGTACTCAACAAATGAAGGAGATCGCGATCATTGCACATGACGGCATGAAGGCCGAGATGGTCCAGTTCCTCAATCGGAACCGGGATCTGCTCGCGGCCGAGGGCATCAGGCTTGTCGCGACAGGGACCACCGGCAGCAAGGCCGAAAAGGCGGGGTTCAGGGTGAAAAAGATGCTTTCGGGGCCACTCGGGGGCGATGCGCAGATCGCGGCGCGCGTGGCCGAGGGTAAAACCTCGATGGTGTTCTTTTTCAAGGATCCGCTCGCCAATCATCCGCACGAGGCCGACATCAATATGCTCATCCGCGTCTGCGACGTGCACAACGTGCCGCTGGCCACCAATGAGGCGACCGCGCAAATGCTCTTGCAGGCTATCGCGAAATAATTCGGGATCAGGGTAGGGGTAAGGGTCATATCACTTGTTTTAGCAATGGAATTTAAGGCTTCGTTAAGATTCGAGCCTTTGCCTTTTGCCTAATTTTAAGTGATTTAATCCAACCGACATGAAAAAACTTTACTTTCTGGCGCTGCTGTGTTTTGCAGTGGCCCCCGCGCAGAATATCAATTTTGCCGATGCCAACCTCAAGGCCATGATCGTCTCGGCCAATACCGAGAACGGCATCGCCCGCGACTTGGATCAGAATTACATCGTGGTGGACACAAACGGCGATGGCGAGATCCAGGTATCGGAGGCGCTCACCGTCTATCACCTGCTGGTAGGCATGGGCGAAATATCTTCCATGGCCGGAATCGAGGCCTTCACCAACCTGCGCACGCTGGAGTGCTCGATGAACAACCTGACCACGCTCGATGTATCGGCGCTCACCAACCTGCGCGACCTCTCGTGCGGGAGCAACCAGCTGACCTCGCTCGATGTGAGCGGCCTCCCGCAACTGGAATTCCTGTACTGCGGCGACAATCAACTAACCAATTTGAATGTCCAGGGCTGTACGATGCTCTATTCGCTGGACTTCGGCTACAACAACCTGACATCCATAGACCTCTCGGGCATGACCAACCTGAACGACCTGATGGCCAGTGACAACCAACTGACTTCGCTGGATCTATCAGGATTGGCGGCGCTCGATTACCTCGATTGCAATTACAACCAGCTCACGAGCCTGAATATCCAGGGTTGCTCAAACCTGTTTTTCCTGCAGTGCTACAACAACAACCTCACGACGCTGGACGTGAGCGGTTCCAACCCCGAAGTGCTCGACTGTGCCGACAACCAGCTCGTGAGCCTGATCATCAAGAACGGGTACGACAACAGCGACTCCTTTTACGATTTCGGAAACAATCCGTTGGAATACCTGTGCGTGGACGAGGTCGAATTTGACGCCTACGTGGGAATCCTGGACTTTTACGGGTTGGATTCGGAAATCAATACGTACTGTTACTTTGGGCCGGGCGGCGCCGATTATGTTTTGCAGGGCAACAATTCGTTCGATTTCAATCTGGACGGATGCGACAGCAACGATTACGCGTTCCCGAACCTGCGCTTCAATGTTACCGACGGCAGCAATACGGGACTCCTGATATCGGATGGTTCCGGAACCTACACGCTCCCTTTGACCGACGGCATCCACACGCTGACCCCCATACTGGAAAATCCGGAGTTTTTTGACGTATCGCCCACTTCGGTTACCGTGAATTTTCCGGTGGATGTGACGCCTGCCGTGCGGAATTTCTGCGTCAGCGCCAATGGCATCCATCCCGACCTTGAAATTGCCGTGGTCCCGTTGGAAGCCGCGGTTCCAGGATTCGATGCCTCGTACAGCATCGTTTACCGCAACAAGGGCAACCAGCTCATGAGCGGAAGCGTCATGTTGACCTTTGACGGCGATGTGATGGATGTGGTTTCGAGCGAACCCGCCCCCAACGACCAGTCCCCCAACACGCTAATGTACGATTTCACCGATCTGAACCCTTTTAGGGCCAACGAGATCATCGTGACCTTCAACCTCAATGCCCCGACCGAGACCCCGCCGCTGAACCTCGATGATCAGCTTGCGTTCACAGCCACCGTAACCGCGGTGGAAGGTGACGAGAATCCGCTGGACAATACCTTCACCTATGATGAAACCTTGGTAGGCTCGTTCGATCCCAACGACATTGCGTGCCTGGAGGGCGAGGTCGTGGGCACGGCCATGGTGGGCGAATATGTCCATTACGTGATCCGGTTTGAGAACACCGGCACTTTTCCGGCGCAGAACATCGTGATCCGCAATGAAATCAATCCTTCGGAACTGGATATCTCATCTTTGGTCCCGATTCGCGGCAGCCACGACTTTTACACCGTGACAAACGGCAACGTCATCGAATTCTATTTTGACAACATCCAGCTCCCGTTTGCCGACGATGTCAACGACGGCTACATCCTCTACAAGATCCGCACGAATTCCAATCTTGTGGCCGGCAGTACGTTCTCGAATTCGGCCGGGATTTATTTCGATTTCAATTACCCGATCCAGACCAATACCTTCACGACCCTCGTCCAGGCCTTGTCGGCATCGGACTTTGATTTTGACCGCCATTTCACCCTCTATCCGAATCCGGCGCGCAATTCAGTGACGCTGCGCGCATCATCCGGGCTTTCGGCCAATAAAATCACGCTTTACAACATGCTGGGGCAACCGGTCGCTGTAATCGCCAACCCGTCATTGGACCAAAGCATTGACATTTCAAGGCTGCAGTCAGGGACCTACCTCGTGAAACTGGAAACCGACAAGGGCTCGGTCACGGCAAGATTTGTCAAAAACTGACGAAAGGCCTTCCTCGGAAGGCTTTTTTATTTGTTTCCAGCATTGTCGAAATAGGCTATATTTGTAAGCCAATTTGTAACCAGGCGGAAAATCCGCACCATTAACATATGAAATTACTCGAAGGAAAAACGGCCATCATCACCGGCGCCAGCCGCGGGATTGGAAAAGGGATTGCCGAGGTGTTCGCACGCCATGGCGCAAATGTCGCATTCACTTACAGTTCATCGGCCGAATCGGCGATGGCGCTTGAAAAACAGCTAGCCGAAACCGGAATCAAGGCCAAAGGCTACCAGTCGGACGCCGCCGATTTCGCACAGGCACAAAAACTTGTGGACGACGTGATCGCCGAGTTCGGGACCGTGGACATTTTGATCAACAACGCCGGAATCACAAAGGACAATCTCCTGATGCGCATGTCCGAAGAGGATTTCGACAAGGTCATCGATGTCAACCTTAAATCGGTTTTCAACATGACCAAAGCCGTTCAGCGCCAGCTGTTGAAGCAGCGCTCGGGATCGATCATCAACATGAGCTCGGTCGTGGGCGTGAAGGGAAATGCGGGCCAGGCCAACTATGCCGCATCAAAGGCCGGTGTCATCGGTTTCACCAAGTCGGTGGCTCTCGAATTGGGGTCGCGCAACATTCGCTGCAACGCGATCGCGCCGGGCTTCATCGAAACCGAAATGACGGCCAAGCTCAACGAGGATGTGGTCCAGGGCTGGCGGGATTCGATTCCGCTCAAGCGCGGCGGCACCACCGAAGATGTTGCCAATGCCTGCCTGTTCCTCGCCTCTGACCTGAGCGCTTACGTGACAGGGCAGGTCATGAACGTGGATGGCGGCATGCTTACCTAAGACACCATCACTATGACGATCCCGACGGCATTGCAGATTTTCCTTGCGGTTATCCTTGCGGGCGGGATCGCCATTTTCCAATATTATTACAAGACCGGCGCGCGGGGAAGGACGTTTGCCGTCATGGCAGCCCTAAGGTTCATCACGGTGTTGGCGCTGTTGCTTTTACTGATCAATCCCGTCATTTCAAGTACGTCGTACGAGGTGGAGAAGGCGATACTGCCCATTTTGACCGACAACTCCTCATCAATCAAAGTTCTCGGTGCCGAAGGGGATGCGCGGGATTTGCGCGGGAAATTGCTTGCCGATGAAAGGCTTCGCGCACGTTTCGATGTCCGGGACTTCCTTTTTTCGGATGGCCTTACCGCCGGCGAAACGCCCTCATTTGACGGCACCCAGACCAATCTTGACCAGGCCGCGAGGAACCTGCGGAGCATCGGCAGGGGAAAATCGTTCCCGACCATTATCATCACCGACGGAAACCAGACGGCCGGCAGTGATTACCCGTACAGTTTCAACCCCTCGAATAAAGTCTATCCCGTTATTTTGGGCGACACCGCCACCTTTACCGACCTGCGGATTACCAGGCTCAACGTCAACAAGTACGCTTTCCTCAAAAATAAGTTTCCCGTGGAGGTGTTCCTTTCCTATTCGGGTTCGGGAAGCAGGAGTGCCGACTTCACCATTTCGGGTGGCGGAGGCGTTTTGGCGCGGCAGAAAGTGTCCTTTTCGCCCTCGGCCCCTACGGCAGTCTTGAACCTTTTGTTGCCCGCGGATAAAATCGGGGTGCAGGTCTTCAGGGCGCAGGTCACATCATCCGAAAGGGAAAAGAACACCTACAACAACACCAAGAATTTCGCCGTTGAGATCATCGACCAACGCACGGAAGTCGCGATTGTTTCGGCCATTAGCCATCCCGATCTTGCCGCAATCAAAAGGAGCATCGAGACCAATGCCCAACGCAAGGCGACGATCGTCAAACCCTCGGAGGTACAAACAGCGGACTATAACGTGGCGATCCTCTATCAGCCGACCGCCGTGTTCGCACCGGTGTTCGATCAGCTCCGCACGCGCGGAAATTCGTGGATCATCACGGGAATGGCAACCGATTTCAGTTTTTTGAACCGCCAACAGGACCGGTTCAGCTTCAGCATGAGCCAGCAACCCGAGGATTACCTGCCTGAATTCTCATCAAATTTTGGCCTGTTCGCCGCCGAAGATATCGGGTTTGGGGGCATGCCGCCGCTGCAGCATCCCTTCGGAACGGTCAACGCGGCACAGGGGATGGACATCATGCTTGGCTCCCGCGTCCGGAATATTTCCACGGGGCTTCCCATGCTCGCTTTCGTCGAATCGCAAGGTCGCCGGCAGGCATTCCTGTTGGGCGAAAATATCTGGAAATGGCGGATGCAGGCCTTCAAGGAAAAACAATCGTTCGAGGAATTTGACCGCTTCGTGGACCGGATCGTTCAATTCCTTTCGACCGACAGCGCGCGCAAATCGCTGGTGGTGGATTTCGAGAGGTTTTACAATTCGGGAGACCAGATCCAGATCGGCGCGCAATATTTTGACAAAAATTATGAATTCGATCCCAATGCGAGGCTGACCCTCTCGCTAACAAACCGTGCGACCAAGGCTGTCAAATTCTATGAAATGTTGCGGGGAGCGAATGCTTACAAGGCCAACCTCCAGGGGCTGCCTGCGGGAAAATACGATTTTTCGGTACGGGAGACGCGGTCCAATTCGGTGCAAAATGGCTATTTTGAGGTGCTGGATTTCGATATTGAAAAACAATTCGTCAATCCCGACGTTATGAAACTCAACCAACTCGCCTCGCAAACCGGGGGGAAAAGTTACCTTCCCCGCCAGGCGGATGAGTTGGTCGCAAACCTGCTCTCGGACGATGCGTACAAACCGGTCCAACGGGCCGTGAACAGGCGAACGCCGCTTATCCAGTGGGAATGGCTGCTTTTTATTTTGGCAGCGGCCCTGGGAACCGAGTGGTTCTTGCGAAAATACAACGGAATGTTATAGCCCCACTATGAAGAGAATCCTACTTTTGATCATGATGGCATCAGGCATGCTGTCGGTCGCACAGAAATCCAAACCGGAAATACCGCAGTTCATGCGCGAGGACCCGTTTTACAAGGTCGTGGGCCTGGACAAGATGTGGACCGTGGAAATATCGGCCCAAAAAATAAGCTACATCTCGATTTTGCCCAACGAAAGTTTCGATGCGCCCTTTGTCCCTGGAGCGGGCGGCGGAAGCCAAAAGGTTTTTAAATCGGGTACCAAGGACCGTATGATCGAAGTGAAATGCACGCCGAAATCGGCTCTTTGGGACGATGTTTCCCTGGTGGTGACCGGCGCCGACGGCAATGCCAGGCAGTTGGCGGGGCAGGGGCAGTACATTCCCGACGACCGGCTGAACGTTGTTTGGATCTTGCGCGAACTGGGCGGAAAAAGGATGACGGTGCAAGACTTCGGCAAGGAACTTCCCTATTTGGACCTGCACATCCACGATGGCTTTTTCACCGGATTTGCCGGATGCAACCGCGTCCAGGGCAAGCTCGAGTTGCAGCAGGACAGCCTGATCGCCTTGGGCGAAGTTTCGGGAAGCCGGATGCAGTGCAATGCCGCGAACAAGGAGCCCCTCTTCCTCGAGATGCTCAAGAGGGTTGCGCGTTATGAAATCCGCAAGGGCAAATTGTACCTTCTGGGAGCCAAAGGCGTCGAGGCCGTGTTTGACCCGGGAACCTGATCAGCCCTTTACCGCGATCATCGAAATCTCCACCCCGACATTTTTTGGCAATGCGGCCACCTGGACCGTTTCGCGGGCAGGGGCGGTATCGGCATCGAAATAGCCGGCATAAACCTCATTGATCCGGGCAAAATTCGCCATATCGGTAATGAATATCGTCACCTTGACCACGTCGGGGAAATCCATGTCGGCCGCATGGAGCACGGCCTTGAGGTTCTCCATGACGCGCGCGGTTTCATTCCCGATCTCCCCCGTGACGAGTTCCATCGATTTGGGGTCGAGCGCGATCTGTCCCGACGTGTACAAGGTGCTTCCAAAAGCCACCGCCTGGCTGTAGGGCCCGATGGGTGCGGGCGCCTGGTCCGTATAGATGATCCTTTTCATATTTATCTGATTACGCGGTCCGGTTGCGTGCGTTTTTCATATTTGACATCGCTGAGGACACCGGCCTTGATCCCGATGAAAAATCCCCAGTAGCTGTTATCGCCAAACGGAGTCCAGTTGAAATCCATCCGCCAACTGAGCAGATCGCGCTGGAACCGCAATTGCGTAAAGGTCACGCCCTGGCGCACGAAATCGTATCCCGTGGACACGCCGACCTTCCATTTCGGGGTCAGGTCGGTATTGGCCGAGACCATTAGCGAATTCCCCGTTATCGCGTTCTCGCGCCGGCTGTTGCCATAGGTCAGCGAGTAGGCGAGGGTCATGTCCCACGGCAGTTTGCTCTGGAAAAAAGTGGTGACCGCGTGGGTGCCGTCGTCCTCTTCCTCCTCGAACTGGCTTTCGCGGCGGTCGCTGAAGTCGGTGTTCGTCCCAAAAAGGTCGTCCTCGCGGCCCCCGTTGCGAAGGCCCTGGTTATTGCGGTCCTTTTTGTCTTTGGCGCCGTCGGTGGAAGAGAACGAATATCCGATGGTCATATTCGCACTGGTCATCCTGAAGAGGCTTCCGCCGTTGTCGATGTTCCACGTGTCGATCCTGCGGCCGGCGTTGTCGATGGCGTACGGATCCAGCGTGGCGGCAAAGTTCACGTTCATCTTGTCGCGGAAAAGGATCGTCCCGCCCGATAGCCTCAGCGGCGACCAGCCCAGTGAATCCGCGGCGATGTTATAGGCGGTGGAGAGGTTCAGGTTGTTGAGCAACATGACCTTGCGCGGTTCGACCTTGGTGGTATCGCGGTCCGTCACCTTGGCCTCGAAGGTATTGCTCAGGCTGAAACCGATGTTGTTGGCGTAATTGCGGCCCGGCGCCCCGAAAATCCCGCCCTCGAAACGGGTGTACGGCGTCATCATGGCTCCGGTTCCGTTGGGGTCGTAGGTATCGTAATAGCGCTCGAAACTCGGCGTGTAGCTGTAGGAGACCGACGGGCGGACCACATGGCGGATGGCCTTGATCCTTTTCTCCTCGCCAAAATTGAATGTTCCGTAAACCGTTGTCCCGATGCTCGAAGAAAACGAATACGTCCGGAACGCATCGAAACCGTGCTCATCGCGGGTCACGACGGTGTTCAACGTCTCGTCAAAAGACTTGCGGATCGTCTTGAAATACCAGACTTCCTGGTAATTGACGGTAGAGGTGGCACTGAAATACTTAAAAATCTTGAAGTTGGTCGAGAGCGGGATCGAATGCTGGAAGCCGTTCTGCATGTTCTCGAACATCTCGGATTTGAAAAAAAGCGAATCGGTGGTCTGGATACGATTCTCGCCCCGCAGGTTGTACTGCAGGTTGATGTTCTTGAAAAAGCCCTTCTTGATGCCGTCCTTGGGCGCGAACGGGAAGATCCTGTCGATGCTATACTGGAGCGTCGGCAGGGTCATGTTGATCACCTGGGTCTGCGTGTTCTGCGAATGCGTCGCGGTGAGCGAGAGGTTCATCGAAGGCTGGGTGTTGAAGGTACGCGAATACGAAATCGACGAACTCAGCGTGTTGTTCAAGGTTGAACCGATGTTGACCTGGTTGATCGATTGTTGGAAGTACCGGCTCGACCCCAGGTTGACCGATGCCGTAAAACGTGAATTGGGATTCGATTTGGCATCCTTGGTATGCGACCACTGGATGTTGTAGATCGTGATTTTCGAATAATCGGGGAAACCGCGCTCGCTGTTGATCAGGTTTTCGAATCGGACATTTACATTGCCCATGAACCTGTAACGCCATCCGTAGCGCGATTCAAAACGCATCCCGTAGCTCCCGTTGGTGTAGTAATCGCCCAGAACAGCCAGGTCGTAATGGTCGCTGAGGGCAAAATAGTATCCGCCGTTCTGCAACGAATAGCCGCGCTGGCGCGAATCGCCGTAGGTCGGAACCAGGATCCCGGAGGTTGCCTTGTCGGTCATCGGGAAAAACGCGAAGGGAAGCGCAATGGGTGTGGGAACGTCGGCAATCACCATGTTGGTCAGGCCCACGACCACCTTTTTACCGGGAACGAGCTTGACCTTGCTGGCCTGGAAGTAATATTCCGGGTTCTCGATGTCCTTGGCCGTGGTGAAACGCGCGCGTTTCAAGAAGTAAACCGAATCGTTTTCCTTTTTGGTGATCTCGGCCTTGACCTTGAACTCGCCCTGATCGGTCCGGGAATTCCAGACAAGGGCGCGCTTGGTCTTGTAGTTGAAGCGGATGGAATCGGGCTCGACCACGTTCTGGCCCTGCTTGAAGACCGGGCGTTGGGTCAGATTGCCCACCGAATCGCGTATCCGGCCCGCAAACACCTCGTCCTTTTCGTAATCCATGACGATGATGCCCGCGGTGAGCTCGACGTCCTGGTAATAGAGCTCGGCCTTGTCGTAAAGGGTCACAAGTTTCTTTTTCTGGTCGATCCTGGTGTAGGTTTCGGCCTTATACTTGATCTTGTCGCTGAGGATCGCAGGTTTTTTGACGGTGTCGGTTTTGACCGTATCGGCAATTTTTACAATATCCTGCGTTATTACGTTGAGGGAGTCGGAGGGGGGAGGCGTAACCGTATCTTTCTGAGGCGCAATCGGTACCGAAATGGACCTTTGGACGGGCTCCTGCGCCACCGCCTTATTAGCCGGAATTGTTAGAAACATTGCTAATAAAACGATATTAAATAAGTTTGTGCGCAAAGCTTTAAGTGCTACTTTTGTGAAAATAAGGTGGAGATTTCGCCTCGCCAAACTTAGATTATTTTTTGTCAAAAGTACGCATTAAATGATATTGTGATTGGTGTTACACTTAAATTAACTTTTACTTCCATGGGTTATAAAAAGTCGATTTCGAAGATTTTTCTTACCGCTTTTTGTACGTTTTCCCTCATAGGTTTCAGTCAGTCCGCAAAATTCAAAGTCGCGCTCGACGCGGGTCACGGAGCGAAGGATTTTGGAGCGGTCTACAACGGCCATATCGAAAAGAACATTGCCCTCGCCGTGGCGACCAAGGTCGGCCGCATTTTGGAGAGCACGCCGGGAATCGATGTCATCTACACGCGAAAGACCGACGTTTTCATAGACCTGATCGAACGGGCCAACATCGCCAACCGCGCCGATGCCCACATCTTCGTTTCGATCCACTGCAACGCAAACAAGAATTCTGCAGCCTACGGAACCGAGACGTACGTAATGGGTATGACCAAAAACGCGTCCAACCTCGAGGCGGCCAAGCGCGAGAACTCGGTAATTACCCTTGAGAAGGATTACAAGCAAAAATATGAGGGTTTTGACCCGAATTCGCCCGAATCCATGATCGGGATGACCATGATGCAGGAGGAATACCTCGAGAATTCGATTGCGCTCGCGAGCAAGATCCAGGACATTTTCACCGATGCGCTCGGCAAGAAAAGCCGGGGCGTGAAACAGGCGCCTTACATGGTACTTCACAAAGCCTACATGCCGCGCGTGCTGGTGGAAATGGGCTTTATTTCCAATCCGACCGAGGGCGCTTACCTGGATTCGGAGGAAGGGCAGAACGAGACGGCCAAGGCGATTGCCGATGCCATCATCAGCTACAAAAAAGAATATTTCGGCACCGGTGCGGTCGAGGAAATCGCCCAACGCCCGTCGCAGAAAGTCGTGGAGCCGGTCATCAAGCCAACACCGGACGATACCATCGTTCCGCAGAAGGCCATCGTCAAGAACCCGGTCACCAAGGAGCCCGAAGTAAAACCCGCAGCGCCCGGGGTAACGTTCAAGGTACAGCTTGCCGTGAGCAGCACCAAACTGGACCTGATTCCTTCCAATTTCAACGGGCTCGGTTCGCTTTCCATGCTTACTTCCAACGGATTGTACAAATACATGTACGGCGAATCGTCGGATTACAACGAGGCGCGCCGCCTGATGCAGGAAGCACGCGGCCGCGGCTACGAATCGGCTTTTGTGATCGCCTTCCGCGACGGAAAGAAAATTTCAATCCAGGAAGCGCTGGCCCCTGCGCCGTCAACCCCAAAAAGATAAGATTTGAGACTGACCAGAGAAATCAAGACCGCCATACTCGTCATTTCAAGCATACTCCTGTTCATTTGGGGGTATAGCTTTTTAAAGGGACGGGACCTTTTTTCAGATTACAAGACTTTTTATGTTTACTATGACAATGTCGAGGGCCTTACGGCATCGGCACCCGTGACCATCAGTGGATTGGGCGTGGGCAAGGTCAACGGCATCGAACTGCAGCACGACACCGGGAAGCTAAGGGTGGAACTGCAGATCAAGTCGGATTTCCCGATTTCGAAGACCTCGCTCGTCAACCTGTATGAGCCCGGACTGATCGGCGGGAAGCAGATCCAGATCATCCCCGACCTGACCAATAACGTCATGGCCGAATCGGGCGATACCCTCAAAAGTGGCGTCGTGCCCGGATTGACCGCGGTGGTCGCCGATAAGCTGGCTCCGCTTCAGGAAAAAGTTGAAAAGATGGTGGTTAGCGCCGATGTATTGCTGAAGAATTTCAATTCGGTGCTTGACGCGAAGACCAAGGAAAACCTAAAAAGCAGCATCGCGAACCTCAATGCGACGCTCGTGGAATTCAGGACGGCGGGCCAAAAGGCCAATACCATGCTGGACAACAACGGCGCAAAACTCTCGAGCACTTTCACCAATCTTGACAAGGCTTCGGGCAACTTTGCGAAGATCTCCGATTCCATTGCCAAGGCAGACCTGGGCAAGACCATCCGCGAGTTGCAGGCCTCTCTCGACAAGCTCGACGGCATCATGAGCGATGCGCAATCGGGCAAGGGCACGCTTGGCAAGCTGCTCAAGGACGAATCGCTTTACAACAACCTGAACAAATCTTCCCGCGAACTTGAACTTTTGCTTCAGGACCTTCGGTTGAACCCGACGCGCTACGTCAACATTTCGGTCTTCGGGAAAAAGAACAAACCGTATCAGGCGCCCAAACCGCAGGATACCATCACGATCTATAATCAGCAGTAAATGGGCTATCTGGACAACATCCTCTTTGCCGTCATGCTCGCCGTTGGGTTTGGCTATTTCGCCGTCAATGTGCGAAAACTCATCCGCAACATCAAACTGGGACAGCCCGTCGACCGCAGCGACCGCAAGGGCGAACGTTGGGCAAACATGGCCATGGTCGCTCTGGGCCAGTCCAAGATGGTCAAACGGCCCGTAGCCGGAGTCCTGCACATCATCGTCTATGCGGGTTTTGTCATCATCAACATCGAATTGCTCGAGATCATCATCGACGGCCTCTTCGGGACCCACCGGCTTTTCGGTTTCATGGGCGGGTTCTACGGTTTCCTGATCGGTTCCTTTGAGATCCTTGCCCTGCTGGTGCTGGTAGCCGTGGTCACGTTCCTTATCCGGCGCAACATCATCAAGCTCAGGAGGTTTATCCATTCGGACCTGAAGGGTTGGCCCAAGAGCGATGCCAATTACATCCTGTATTTCGAGGTTGTGCTGATGACCCTCTTCTTGCTGATGAACGCCGCCGATTACCACCTGCAGAACCTACCCGGTGGCACGCCGCATTATGCACAGGTGGGCGCGTTCCCCGTTTCCCAGTTCCTCGCACCGATCTTTGACGGGATGTCGACTTCGGCGGTGGTCATGCTTGAACGCCTCTTCTGGTGGTTACACATTGCGGGCATCCTGATTTTCATGAATTACCTTTACTATTCAAAACACCTGCACATCCTGCTCGCTTTTCCAAATACCTTTTATGCCGATCTGGACCCGAAGGGCAAATTCAAAAACCTGGATTCGGTGACGGCGGAGGTGAAGCTGATGATGGACCCCAACGCCGATCCCTTTGCGGCTCCGGCCAATCCGGATGCGCCGGCGAAATTTGGTGCCAGCGATGTCCAGGACCTGAACTGGGTGCAACTTCTCAACGCTTACACCTGCACCGAATGCGGTCGCTGTACGTCGGCTTGCCCGGCCAACATTACCGGGAAGAAACTTTCGCCCCGCAAGATCATGATGGATACCCGCGACCGGCTTGAGGAAGTGGGCCGCAACCTGGACCAAAACAAGGGCGCCTTTGTCCCGGACAACAAACAACTTCTCCACGATTACATCACTGCGGAGGAACTCTGGGCCTGTACCACCTGCAATGCCTGCGTCGAGGAATGCCCGGTAAACATCAGCCCGCTTTCGATCATCATGGACATGAGGCGATACCTGGTTATGGAGCAGAGTGCAGCGCCTTTGTCGCTCAATGCGATGATGGCCAATATTGAAAACAACGCCGCGCCGTGGCCTTACAACCAACAGGACAGGCTGAACTGGCGCAACACCAATTAAAAGATCATGTCAGATAATTTGACCGTACGCACGATGGCCGAAATGATGGCCGAGGGACGCGAGCCCGAATTCCTGTTCTGGGTAGGTTGCGCCGGAAGTTTCGATGACCGTGCCCGCAAGATTACGCGCGCCTTCGTGAAAATCATGAATGCGGCGAACATACCTTTTGCCGTCCTCGGGACGGAGGAAAGCTGCAACGGCGATCCGGCAAAGCGGGCAGGGAACGAATTCCTGTTCCAGATGCAGGCCATGATGAACATCGAGGTGCTCAACGGCTACGGAGTAAAAAAGATCGTGACGGCGTGTCCGCATTGCTTCAATACCCTGGCCAACGAGTATCCCGGCCTCGGCGGAAAATACGAGGTCATGCACCACACGCAATTGCTAAAATCGCTCCTTGACGATGGCAGGCTTTCCATCGAGGGCGGCCGTTACAAGGGCAAAAGGATTACCTTCCACGACCCGTGTTACCTGGGACGCGCAAACAATGTTTACGAAGCACCGCGCGATTTGATCCGCAAGCTTGACGCCGAACTCGTCGAGATGAAGCGCTCGCGCGCCAACGGTCTTTGCTGCGGGGCGGGCGGGGCGCAGATGTTCAAGGACGCCGAACCCGGATTCAAGGAAATCAATATTGAACGCACCGAGGAAGCGCTTGCCGTGGAGCCGGCAATAATTGCGGCAGGATGCCCGTTTTGCAATACGATGCTGACCGACGGCGTAAAACACAGCGAAAAAGAAGACCAAATCAAGGTCCTGGATATCGCCGAAATGATTGCAAACGCACAGGATTTATAAATATGTACGTACCCTTCGAAGATATGCCCGATGAGGCCAGGGTGTGGATTTACCAGTCCAACCGCAGGTTCACCGAAGCCGAAGCTGCCGAGATCGACGCGCTTACCCGCTCTTTTGTGGAGGAGTGGTCCGCGCACGGGACGGGGCTCCGGGCGTCTTACCAACTGCCGTACAACCGCTTTATCGTACTGGCCGTGGACCAGGAACCGCAACAGGCTACCGGCTGTTCGATCGATGCCTCGGTGAGGTTCATCCAATCGCTACAGGAAAAATTCGGGATCGACCTGCTCGACAAGATGAACGTTACCTACAGGCTGGGCGAACACCTGGCGCACAAACCGCTGGCCGAATTCAAGAAGATGGCCAAGGACAAGGCGGTTTCGGCCAACACGATCGTTTTCAACAATCTGGTCAATACCGTTGGCGAATTCGCCGAATATTGGGAAGTCCCCGCGGCCGAAAGCTGGCACAGCCGATTCTTCTGAACCATGAGATATTTCGTTACCCTACTGCTGCTGCTGATTTTCCAGCACGCCTCGGCACAATTTCGCGAGAGGCCTGACCTTGTTCGCCGCATGCCCGAAGCAAAATGGGTGGACAGCGTCTACAACTCACTGACTTTTGACGAACGCGTCGGGCAGCTCTTCATGATCGCGGCCTATTCAAACCGCGACAGCGTCCACACGAATTTTGTTGAGCGCATGATCAACAAATACAAGATCGGCGGGCTCATCTTTTTCCAGGGAGGCCCTGTCCGGCAGGCACAGCTGACCAACAAATACCAGGCACTGTCAAAAACGCCGATGTTTATCGGCATCGACGCCGAATGGGGACTGGCGATGCGGCTTGACTCGGTAGGAAGGTATCCGTGGAACATGACCCTCGGGGCAATACAGGACCTGAAGATGATCGAACGCGTCGGTGTCGAATACGGCAAACAGAGCAAGCGAATGGGCGTTCACTTCAACTTTGCGCCGGTGCTGGACATCAACACCAATCCGCGCAATCCCATCATCGGCAACCGCTCGTTCGGCGAGGACAAGGAAAACGTGACCAAACGGGCACTCGCGCTCATGAAAGGCATCCAGAGCCAGGGTGTTTTTGCCACGGGCAAGCATTTTCCCGGCCATGGCGACACCGAAACCGATTCGCACCATACCCTGCCCAGCATCAATTTTACCAGGGAACGCATAAACGAAGTGGAATTTCATCCCTACCGAAAGCTGTTCGACAACGGCCTTGCATCGGTGATGGTGGCCCACCTCAATGTTCCAAGCCTCGAACCGAGGGAGAATTATCCATCGTCCATTTCGTACAATGTCGTCACGAATGTGCTCCAGGGCGAGCTCAAGTTCAACGGATTGATCTTTACCGATGCGCTAAACATGAAGGGGGCGAGCAATTTCAAGCAGCCGGGGGACATCGACCTCGAGGCCTTTCTGGCGGGCAACGATATCCTGTTGTTCGCCGAAAACGTTCCCGTAGCCCTTGAGAAAATCTGCATGGCCTACCAGGATTCGATCATTTCAGAGGCGAGGCTCGCGCATTCGGTGCGGAAGATTTTGCAGTACAAGTATCGCGCGGGCCTTGATATGTACGCGCCGATCAATCTGAAAAACCTCTACAACGACCTCAATACGCCCGAGACTCAGGCGCTGCAATACCAGCTGTATGAAAACGCGGTTACGGTAATCAAGAATGACGATGACAATATTCCCGTCCGCGACATTGCGTCCGAAAAGATTGCGTACGTGAAGATTGGCGACGACCGGCACGGGCCTTTTCTCTCGACATTGCAAAAATACGCCGATGTGACCGAGATTGTCGAACCCAACCTCGATTCGCTCAAGGTCCGGCTCAAACCCTACAACCGGGTGATCGTGGGTTTCCATAAGGCCGACGGAGCCTGGAAGAATCACGATTTTAAGCCGGACGAACTGGCCCGCCTGGATACCATCACGAAGTACCACAACGTGACCCTGGATGTTTTTGCCAAGCCGTATTCGATGATCCAGATCAAGAATTACGCGCGGATCCGCTCCATCGTGATCTCCTACCAGAACACCGATGTCTCGCAGGTGGTATCGGCACAGATGATTTTTGGCGCCGTCCATGCGCGGGGCAAGCTTCCCGTAACGGTCAATCCCGTTTTTCCGGTGAACTTCGGGCTGGCTTCGGGCAAGATCAACCGCCTGGGCTTCACGGCTCCGGAAAATGTCGGGATGAGCAGCGCCAAGCTATCGCAGATCGACGTGCTTGCCAATAAAGCCATAGCGCAAAAGATGACGCCGGGCATCCAGGTGCTGGTCGCGCGCAGGGGAAAGGTCATTTACCAGAAATCGTTCGGGCACCATACCTATGAGAACGGGATCAAGGTGCAGAATACCGACATGTACGATGTGGCCTCGCTGACCAAGATCGTATCCACGTTGCCCAATGTCATGCAGATGTACGATTCGGGCAAGATCAACCTGGAAACCACTTTGGGAGAGATGTTGCCGGTTTTCGCCGATTCGGATAAAAAGAACATCCACCTCAAGGAACTGCTCTCGCATTACGCGCGGTTGCAGGCGTGGCTGCCGTTTTATCAGTCCACGCTGGACAGCGCCAAAATGCCTTCGCCGAAATATTACCGCCAGGCCGCCGAACCCGGTTTCACCATGCAGGTCTCCGAATGCCTTTACATCCGCGACGATTACCGGGACACGATCATGCACAAGATCGCGCACAGCAAGCTGCTCCCGAAAAAAGAGTACAAGTACAGCGATTTCACTTTCATCATCCTCAAGGAATACCTCGAAAAAGCAACCGGCCGAACGCTCGACAGCCTGAGCTATGACCGCTTTTACCGCACCATGGGCATGACCGCCACGCATTACAACCCTTTGCGCAAATTCGACATGAGCCAGATCCCGCCAACCGAAGACGACCGTTACTTCCGGCACGAGGTCATCCAGGGTTATGTCCACGATATGGCCGCGGCCATCCAGGGCGGCATCGGCGGGCACGCGGGCGTATTCTCGAACTCGATGGACGTCGCCAAGATCATGCAGATGTACCTTCAAAAGGGCAATTATGGCGGTGTGCAGTACTTTTCGCCTGAAACATTCGACACGTTCAACACGTGCTGGTTCTGCGCCCAGGGAAACAGGCGCGGGCTGGGGCTTGACAAGCCGCAACTGCCCAAACAGGCCGGGCCTACATGCAATTGCGTCTCGCCCGAGAGCTTCGGCCACACGGGCTTCACCGGAACGATGGCCTGGGCCGACCCCAAAACCGAGATCGTCTACGTCTTCCTCTCCAACCGGACCTTCCCGGGCGCCGAGGTCAACGCGCTTTCCAAGGCGAACATTCGCGAGGACATACAGAAGGCCATCCAGGAAGCGATCATCAAATAGCACGGCACGCGCTTTTTCATTAAATTCGCAAAAATCCCCCGGAATGAAAATCGCCATTGTTTGTTACCCTACTTTCGGAGGGAGCGGCGTTGTCGCCACCGAACTCGGACTCGAACTCGCCCGACGGGGCCACGAGATCCATTTCATCACCTACAGCCAACCCGTGCGCCTCGCGCTGCTCAATCCAAACGTCCATTACCACGAGGTCAACGTTCCCGAATACCCGCTGTTCCATTACCAACCGTATGAGCTTGCGCTTTCCAGCAAACTGGTCGATACGGTCAAGGCCTACGGAATCGAACTGCTTCACGTGCATTATGCCATTCCGCATGCCTACGCCGGATACATGGCCAAGCAGATGCTCGCCGACGAAGGCATTTTCATCCCGATGGTGACCACGCTCCACGGCACCGACATCACGCTGGTGGGCAACCATCCGTTTTACAAGCCCGCGGTGAGTTTCAGCATCAACAAGTCGGATGTGGTGACATCGGTTTCGCAAAACCTTAAAGACGAAACCTACAAGCTGTTCAACATCAGCAAGGAAATCCACGTCATCCCAAATTTCATCGAGCTCGACAAAAACACCACCGACCCCAATATTCCGTGCCGGCGTTCCGTTATGGCAAAGGAGGATGAGCGCATCATCACCCACATCAGCAACTTCAGGAAGGTCAAGCGGATTCCGGACGTGGTTCGGATTTTCGAGCGCATCAACCGCGAGATCCCGTCCAAGCTCATGATGGTAGGCGACGGGCCCGAAAAGGAAAGGGCCGAACAAATGTGCCGCGAAATGGGGCTTTTGAACAAGGTGATTTTCTTTGGAAACAGCCACGAGATCGATCGCATTTTGAGTTACAGCGACCTCTTCCTGCTGCCCTCGGAAACCGAGAGCTTCGGCCTGGCGGCCCTCGAGGCGATGGCCTGGGGCGTCCCGGTCATCTCGAGCAATTCGGGCGGTTTGCCGGAAGTCAATTTTGATGGCATCTCGGGTTACCTGAGCGACGTGGGCGATGTGGAATCGATGGCGCAAAACGGTATCCGCGTGCTTCGCGACGAGAGCGTGCTCAGGCAGTTCAAGGCAAACGCGTTCAATGTGGCCAAGCAATTCGACATCCGCAATATCCTCCCGCTTTATGAAGATATTTACCAAAACGCGTTAAGTAAGACGGTATGAAACGATTGAGCCTGTTGATTTTTGCGGTAATAGCCGCCTCATGCGGCGCCCCGAAGCCCGCCGCCGACCGCCCTCTTATTGAGGTCCTCACCAGCGGGCAGGAGGGAGGCGCCACCATCAAATTCTTCGAGATCCTCACCGAGGAGAAGGAAATCGCGATGTTGCAGGGCGACGCTAGCCTGTCCAAAAAAATAACGGCCGATGATATCAAACGGTCCAATTTCGTGATCCTCAATCTTGGCGAGAAGCCAACCGCCGGATATTCGGTGGACGTGACGGCAAGCGAGACCCCTGAGAGCATTGTCCTCACCGTTAGGGAGAAGGCGCCCACAGGCCTTTCGGCCCAGGTAATCAGTTATCCCTACACGGTCGTTCGCGTCAATTCAAAGAAAAAGATCGAGATAAGGGACTAGGGTGTGCCGGCGGAAAGCCGCAATTTCTTTAGATCAGCATCTCCTCCGCCGTCGCGCTGTCCGCTTTATCTTTTGCGCTGGCGCGGCAAAAGGATGCCCGCTCCCATCGCTCACACGGTTCTTAATTCAACATGGACTTGGTTGCCATGCAAAAAAAAACTGCCTTTCGGCAGCCTTTGTTAGAATGTGAACCTGATTCCCAGCGCGATGTCCGGGCCCCAGTTGTCCTCGCGGAAGTCGTCCCCAAAATACAGTTCCGGCCTGAAGTCAAGCGAAAGCTGCAACGGGATGTCGAACACATATTCGATCCCGATATCACCCGCTACCAGCAGGAAAGTTCCGCCGTCATCGTCGGCATCGCCGGGAAAATCGTCATCGTCGAAATTATAGGTACCCAAACCACCTCCGACGCCGGCGTACCAGTTGAACCCGCCTTCAATGTTCCAGACCCATTGGTAAAGCCCCACGACCTTGATCGCATCGTAGTGCTTGCTGTCGCGCCATCCCAGGTCAAGCTCCAGCCTGTTGTTGTCCCCGAGCGCGCGTTGGTAGGAGATTTCCCCACCAAACCCGTCGTTATCGCCCAAGCGGAGCCCGAGTGCATTCTTGCGGATCTCCTGCGCCTGTGCGCCAAAAGCCAATCCAATAAGCGCCATGGCAGTAAAAAGAATCTTTTTCATGGTTTCACGTGTTAGTTATCAGACAAAATTACCATTCGATACTTAGACAGGCGCCCGGTTTTGTTAAAATTTAACAATTGCATCCTTACGTTCCCGCAGGCTTCGGGCAAACTTCTATCTTTGTTGAAAACGCAACGATGGGGAACAGTTTTGGCCGGATTTTTAGGATCACGACCTTTGGCGAGTCGCACGGTGAGGCCATCGGCGGAATCGTCGAAGGTTGCCCGGCGGGACTGGCCATCTCCCCGGACGATATCCAGCGCGACCTGGATCGGCGCAGGCCCGGGCAATCCGGGATCACTTCCCCGCGCAACGAATCAGACCACGTGGAACTTCACTCCGGCATATTCGAGGGCAAAACCACGGGCGCCCCGATCGGTTTTAAGATCGCCAACCGCGACATCAGGAGCCGGGATTACGACCACCTGCGCAATGCGTACCGGCCCGGCCATGCCGATATGACCTATCAGCTCAAATACGGCCACCGGGACCACCGCGGCGGCGGAAGAAGTTCGGCTCGGGAAACGGCCTGCCGCATCGTGGGCGGAAGCATCGCGAAATTGGTCGTTCCGCAAATTGAGGCCTTCGCCTACGTTTCGGCGGTAGGGGAAATCAGCCTTGATCCCTCAAAACAAATCGATTACTCCTTGATCGACAGCAATCCCGTCCGTTGCCCCGATCCCGCAACAGCCTCCGAAATGGAAGAGCTGATCCACCAAACGCGCGACCGGGGCGATTCGGTGGGTGGTGTAGTGACATGCGTAATTAAAGGCGTTCCCGCCGGACTGGGTGAGCCCGTCTTTGATAAATTGCACGCACGGCTAGGTGCCGCGATGCTCTCCATCAATGCCGTGAAAGGTTTTGAGATAGGATCCGGATTTGAAGCCGCCAGGATGTTCGGGAGCGACCACAACGATCTGTTCAACGCGGACGGTTCGGCCATGACCAATCATGCGGGTGGCGTACTCGGGGGAATCTCAAGCGGAATGGACATCGTCTTTCGGGTAGCCTATAAACCCGTGTCCACACTCATGCGAGACCAATCCTCGATCGATGCGCAGGGAAATCCGATCATCCTGGAGGGAAAGGGTAGGCACGATCCCTGCGTTGTCCCGCGGGCGGTTCCCATCGTCGAAGCCATGGCCATGCTCACCATCGCCGATTTTTACCTGATCAACAAAATTTACCAAAGCCAATCCTAAATGGAACAACCAAAAAAATTCCTGCTCTATAACCTGACCTTTCAAATCATCCTGGCCATGCTTCTGGGCGCGGTCCTGGGCATTTACATCCACAATAATATTTCGCCCGAGGGCGCAAAGGAGTTCAGCGGGTACATCAAGATGCTGGCGACCATATTCATCAGGCTGGTGCAGATGATCATCTCGCCCCTTGTATTTACCACCCTTGTCGTGGGAATCGCGAAACTCGGAGACATCAAGGCGGTTGGCAGGATCGGGGGAAAGGCGCTCGCCTGGTTTTTCACCGCATCGTTTGTTTCGCTTTTGATCGGGCTGTTTTTTGTCAATCTTTTGGAACCCGGTGTCGGGCTGAACCTGTCCGATGTGGATGTGGCTTCGGCTTCCGAGGTTACCGAAAAAACCCAGCATTTCTCGGCACAGAATTTCATCGAACACATCATTCCAAAGAGCGTCGTCGAGGCGATGGCCACCAATGAAATCCTGCAGATCGTGATCTTTTCGATATTCTTCGGGCTGGCGGCGGCCTCCATCGGCGATTTTGCAAAACCCGTTGTCCACGCGCTGGACAAGACCTCGCACGTCATCCTCAAGATGGTCAACTATGTGATGGCCTTTGCGCCGCTGGGCGTTTTTGGGGCGATTGCCGCGGTCTTCGCCGTCCGGGACCTTGATGACCTATTGCTGACCTATATCAAGTATTTCGGGTCGTTCATGGTGGGCATTACCTCGCTGTGGATCGTATTGTTGCTTGTCGGATATATGTTTCTTCGCGGCAGGATGACCACGCTGTTGAAACGTATCGTCAGCCCGCTGTTCATTGCGTTCGGAACCACGAGCAGCGAAGCCGTTTTCCCAAAATTGACCGAAGAACTTGAGCGCTTCGGCGTCCGGGACCGTATCGTTTCGTTCATGCTTCCTCTTGGCTACTCCTTCAATCTGGACGGCAGCATGATGTACATGACCTTCGCGAGCATCTTCATTGCGCAGGCGTACGGCATCGATTTGAGCCTCGGCACCCAGATGACCATGCTCCTTGTCCTGATGCTCACCAGCAAGGGAATTGCAGGCGTTCCGAGGGCAAGCCTTGTCGTGGTTGCGGCCACTTGCGGGATGTTCAACATTCCGGTGGAAGGAATCGCCCTGATCCTGCCGATCGACCATTTCTGTGACATGTTCCGCAGTGCGACGAATGTACTTGGAAATGCCCTTGCGACATCGGTCGTAGGGAAGTGGGAGGACAACCCCGATGCCGAAATTATAGAAACTTAGCCCTCAGTTCCGGAGTGGGGATCATGCAGGCGTCTTTTTTCCCATACCATTTATAGCGGTTGCGTGCAACGTAATCGTAAATCGGGTCCCGAAGCGCCTTCGGCAAAATCTTGAATACGATGGCCAGCGCCGGAAGCCCGCCCAAATGACGGCCAATTTCAAGCGCCGCCGATGATTTGTGGTACCAGGCCACGCCGGGATCGTAAAGCACGATGCTGTCTAATTTTGTGGGATCGGCGCCAATGTGACGCACGATTTTCATCCCTAGGTCGGACTGCAACGGCAAAAATCTAAAAACGTCCTTTTTATCGCGCTTGATCACATATTGGACAAAGGAGTCGCAGAGGTTGCAGACCCCGTCAAACAAAACGATTTTCTTGCCTTGCGGCAGTTCATTGATTTCCATGCTTACTTTTTTGCTTCAACGAGTTCGAGGTCGTCAAGGCTCACTTTTGACGTAAAGATACCGTAATTAACGGTCGCCTTGTTTTTTTCGATGGCGTCGATCGTTCCCACGGCCTTTCCGTCGTTCATCCGGACGCGATCGCCGAGCTTGAGGACGGGTTTCGGCTTCTCGATCACGGCCTTTAATTTCTTTTCTCTTTTCTCCTTCCGGATCTCCTCCACCACCTTCTCGACCTCTTTCACCACCTCCTTTTGTTTCTCGGCAACCTGCTTTTGCTGGGCTGCGGTGGCTTTCTTCCTTTTGGAATTCTCTATTTCAACGAGTTTCAGGAATTCGCCGATAAGCTCCTTTTTGTTTTTGTTGTTGAAATATTTTGCGGCCAGGTCCTCGATTTTCTGGCCGATGTAAATTGTTTTCTGGTTGGAGTCGTAGAGTTCCTGATAGCTCTCGAGCTTCTGCCGCATTTTTTGGTTGATCGTCTCGAGCTTCGAACTTTCCTCGCGCGCCCTGATTTCCTCTTCCTTCAGCGTTTGCGAAGTCTTTTCCAGCTTCGATCGTTCCTTCTGCAAGGTCGCGATCGTCTTGTCGAACCGCACCTTTCCGCCCTCGACCTTTTTCTTGGCGCGATTGATCAGCCCATAGGGGATCCCGTTTTTCTGCGCGACCTCAAAGGTAAAGGAGCTTCCGGCCTGTCCGAGCACCAGCTTGTACATCGGTTCCAGGCTTTTCTCGTCAAAGAGCATATTGGCATTGGTGGCATGCGGCAGTTCGTTTGCGAGCATCTTCAGGTTGGCATAGTGCGTCGTGATGATCCCGAAGGCTTCGCGATGGTAAAATTCCTCGAGGAATATTTCGGCCAGTGCCCCGCCAAGTTCCGGATCGGAACCCGTGCCAAACTCATCGATCAGGAACAGCGTATTGCGGTTGCACTTTCGCAGGAAAAAATTCATGTTCTTGAGCCGGTAACTGTACGTACTCAAATGATTTTCAATGGATTGATTATCGCCAATATCGGTAAGGATGCGATCAAACATAAACGTTTCGCTGCGTTCGTGGACCGGAATCAGCAAACCGCTTTGCAACATGAGCTGCAAAAGCCCGACGGTCTTCAGGGAAATCGTCTTTCCCCCGGCATTCGGCCCCGAAATCACCACGATCCTGTTGTTCTGGGAGAGTTCGAAAGTCTGCGGATAGGTCGCCTGCTTTTTCGCCTTGTTGGTCAACAGCAGGATGGGATGGAAGGCTTCCCTGAAATACAGCCTGCGGTTTTCGGTGATCTGTGGCAGGATCGAACCGGTCCTGACGGCATATTTGGCCTTGGCGGCAATGACGTCGATATCGCTCAAAAATTCCTGGTAACCGTTTATGGTGTCAGCATGGGGCCTCAAAATATCCGAAAGCCGCCGCAATATGCGGATGATTTCCTCCCGCTGGCGGAACTCCAGGTCATTGAGCTCGCGGGAATGGCGCAAAGTCGCTTCGGGTTCAATGAAGGCCAGGCTTCCCGTCTTGGAATTTCCCAAAACCGTTCCTTTGACTTTCCGTCGGTACATGGACAGTACGGCCAGGACGCGCCTGTTCTCGACAACGCTTTCGCGGATGTCATCCAGATATCCCAACGCATTGTACTGGGAAAGGGCAGAGGAGAAGCTCTGGTTGATCTTGGCCCGGACCATATTGATTTCCTGGCGGATCGCCTGCAGCTGCGCCGATGCATCGTCCCTGACCTCGCCAAATTTATCGATCACCGAATCGATCGCGGCCAAAATTTCCTTCGCCGGCGCCACCCCCGAGGCCCGAACGGCGAGCGTTGGGTAATAATCGTCAAACTTTTTAAGGAAGTGCGAAAGGGCCATGGCCGTCTCCGACACATTTGCGATCCTTCGGAATGCCGCGGGCTCCAGAAAGCTTCCGTCGATGGAAAGGAATTGGATTTCCGATACAACCGAATCGAAACCGTGGTTGGGAATCGCGTTGTTGTTCTGGAAAGAAGACTGGTATTCCGATGTCATGGATAACGCGCGCATGAGCTCGTCGCGGTCCCTGATGGGTACGATGGCGAGGGCTTTGGCGCGTCCAAGTTCGGTATTGCAGGAAGACGCCACGGTTTCCAAAACGGTTGGAAACTGAAGGTCCTGCAAGGTTTTATCGGTGATGCTAAGCAAAATCAGTTTTGGGAATTGACCACAAATTTAGGCAATTTTAGCGGGAGGGAGATTTGGCAAGGAAGGGCTTTTCTTTATATTTGAATAAACACCAACTATGCAAGCGCTCATGGAGGAGTCGTGGAGCCGGGTGCTCAATGCGGAATTCCGGAAGGAATATTTCAGGTTATTGGAGCAGCAGGTGGAAAAGGCGTATGACGACGGGAACTGTTACCCGCCAAAGCCGTATGTTTTTGAGGCTTTCCGTCTATGCCCGTTCGATCGTGTCAAGGTCGTAATACTTGGACAGGATCCCTACCATGGACCCGGACAGGCACACGGGCTGAGCTTTTCGGTATTTGACGGGATGAATTTTCCGCCTTCACTGCGCAACATCTTCAGGGAAGTCCGTGACGATACCGGTTGTGACATTCCATTGTCGGGAAATCTCGAGCGCTGGGCCCGCCAGGGAGTCTTGCTTTTAAACGCCACGCTAACGGTCGCACACGGTTTGCCGGGAAGCCACAACAAATTTGGCTGGGAAAAATTTACATCGGCCGTCATTGAAGTGATTTCGGAAAAGAAGAACGGCGTGGTCTTCCTTTTATGGGGTTCGCCGGCACGGGATAAGGGAAAATTCGTCGACCGTTCCAAACACCTTGTTCTTGAATCCGGTCACCCATCACCAATGAGCGCCAACCGTGGGCTTTGGTTTGGAAACCGGCATTTCGGCAAGGCCAACGACTACCTGCGATCGATTGGCAAAGAACCCGTCAACTGGTAATCATTCAACCGAGAAAAGATAGTATCCTTCGGTGTTCAGGGCGTTGGTCGTGGAAAATATGTTGAGGGTGAGATTGTTGCCGCCGCTTCGCGAACGCAGGGCGACGCGGTCAAATGCCGAACTGTTCAGGCTGTAGCTCAAACGGTAATTGCCCGACTCGGTCAACCGGACACCTCCACGGTATCGGTAGCTTTGGCTCGCGGCGTCAAAGTCCAGGATCCCCTGCACATAAGCCCCGACTTCATGGCTTCCGAGGTCCTCGATAAAATCATCGGACACATCCACCACTTCCCAAACCCCGGGAGCACTTTCGCGTTCGATAAGATAGGAAAAGTCGAATTTGGGCGCATTGCCGGTTGATTTGCGCACGTCCAGCAGGTTCGAATGCCCCGCTTCCTGCAGTAGGTTCGGGATTTCGGCCGATACATAAAGGACATCGTCAATCTGGTAGCCGGGCTGTGTTTCCAGAACGACCAGGTTGGATGCATTCACGTACTTGGTATTGTAGAAACCGTCGTCATTGGAGTCACAACCCAAAGCAACGAGGCAAATCAGTATCAATAATTTTTTCATTGTCAACGTATTAGAATCGATAACCTACACTTAAGCCAACCCGGGAAATGGTGTCCGGACTCCTATCGCGGTCAAAAAGATTGGTCCCGAATGCCACCAGGAGTTCAATCGCGATCTTGTCCTGGAGATACATCTTGTAACCCAGCCCCGCACCGATGCCAAAATCCGAATAGGTCGACTTCTCGGTCGCGTAATACCCGTTACCGGCTTCATCCGTCAACCTCACGATCTCTTTGAAATCACCGCCATTGGCCGAGGCGAAAACCTCGGCAAAATAAAACCGCCGAATGCTCTCGGAAAGCTTGTAGCGCACAAAGGGATTTATTTCGTATTTGGGCAGGGTATTTCGGTAACCGGCGTCAAAATCATCGTCGAGGTTCTTGCTCGACGTGATCCCAGCGGTAACCCCGGCCGACCAATGTTCCGAAAAAAAACGTTCGTAAGTTAGGTTGAACTTTGAAGACATGACCGTCGAGAGCAGGTCCGTCCTGATTTCGTTGCGCCGCGCCAGGATTTCGGCGCCGGGTTGGGCAACCTGCGTCGAGTCTTGTGCGTGCGCGATTCCTGCTGCGAAAAGCATCGACAAGAATAACTTCTTCATATTCGTGGAATTGGTTCGGCTAAGATAGCAAAAAGCCGAGATTGCCCGAGCGGGGCCTTAAATTAATTAAGGGTCAATGCGCCCAGAATTTCTTCCCGCATAAAGGGTCCACCGGGATATTTGGCCGTGTAATCGAGGTTGAGCCACACCTGGCCGCGCTCATCAATGTGGTAATGGATGTCCTTGCCTTTGGCCTGCTCCGGGAACAATACTTTTTTGATCAGGTAATTCACCTGTTCAAGGTCGCTTTTGTCACCGATCAGGATTTCCGGATAGATATGCCCGGTGGTGTGGATCAGCCTGGGCGTCCCGCCGATTGCCCGCACGCAGGCCGCCATCAGGATCGCGTGGTCATCGCAATCGCCCGAGAGATAAAGCAGGGATTCGCTGGCGCGTGCAATGTAATCGCGGCCCTTGGGATCGTTGACATAATTCCACCGTCCATTGATCTCCACGAATACGGCAAAGCACTGCACCAGCTGGCGGTAACGACCGAGGTTTGGGATGTCCCGGAAATGTTTGGTAGTGGCCATCAGGGTGAAATTGCGCACCTTGGGATTGTCATATTCGACCGCGTTCAGGATGCGGGATTTGTTGGGGAACGGCAATAGCTTGGAAAGTATGAGGTCCTGGGGATGCGGGTCCTCGGCCATCGTGTAGATCATCGCGCGGTAATCGTCAAAAACCTGGAAAAATCCGTACTGCCCAAAGGTACTGCCATAGACGAGCATTACGAGAAAAAAAATGATGCACGCAACGATCAGGACGCGCAAATAATAAAAGATGAGGTAAAGAAGGGACAGGATGACCAGGAATATCAGGATCCGGTCAAACTGGAAATACCACTCGGGATCGATCAGGTTCTGGTGTGCAATCAGGAAAATAGGGATTGCCGCAAGAATGCTAAGAGCCGAAATGATGACCGAATCCCAGGGTTTTTTGAGTCTAAGGCTTTGCTGTATCCCGGCAAACGTAATTTCAGGAATCTTCATCATTACACCTTGCGGCTACGCACGTAAGTTGTGTAAATGTAGCTTTTTTATGGATAAGCGAAAGTTCCTGCAGGTGTTTTTGCACATTGTTTAACATCTCTTCCGACGGTTTTTGCGACGACCATCGGGTATGCTTCAACCAGGTCTCCACATCCGGCTGTTCAAGGCCCACAGATCGCGCTATCGCTAGCGCAAGGCCCGGCATTTCCATGGTAGACGTAAAATCATTGATGACCTTCAGCGCCTTTTCCACCGATTCTCGCTCGGCTTCCATAAAGGCATCACGGACCGCGATCACGAAACATGGCCAGGGAGTCGGCGAATCGCCAAGGTGCCTGAAGATACCTTTGTCCACGAGAGGTTTTGTCATGAATCGTTCCCACATGAAATAATCGGCGCGGCCCGTGACAAGTGCGTCAACCGCACCATCGATCGTATCAACGATTTCAAAATTCAATAGCGATGGATCCCATCCCACCGACGAAGCGTGCACCACGGCCATCAAGTGCGACCCGGAACCCTTTCGGCTGATGGCGACGGTCTTGCCTTGAAGATCCCCGATGCTTTGGTACGGTGAGCCGGCAGCCACATGGATTCCCCATAGCAGCGGCGTTTCGACAAAGACCTGTACGATGCAGGAGGGATTTCCGTTGGCGATATCGCGCACGATGCCTTCGGTAAGGATGACCGCAAGGTCGGTTTCGCCATTGCGGAGCATCTCGCACATGCGGCCCGTTCCCTGGGGGACATCGGTCCAGACCACGTCAAGCCCCGAAGCCTCGAAAAGGCCTTGCCCTATCGCGGTTTTCCAGGGGTAATTGAAGTGCTCGGGGACGCCGGCAATGCGGATGGTTTTCATTTGAGAAACGACAGTACAATCGGGTATGTCATCAATAAAGTTAGGGTTTTTCCGCGAGATCGCATTACGGTTTTTCCGCCAATCGATCCAGTGTATACGCAATGAGCTCATCGACAGCCTTATAAGGATCGGCACTGAAAGTCCCGTTTGCCCTGTTGGCAATGATCGCATTGAGCGAAAGCGCCTGGTGCCCGAGCAGCTTGGCCAGCCCGTAGATCGCGCCGGTTTCCATCTCGAGGTTCGTGATCCGGTGTTCGCCAAATTTAAAGTTATCCATCTTCCCGTTGAGCCCGGCGTCGGTGATCTCCAGCCTCAGCACCCGGCCCTGCGGGCCGTAAAACCCGCCTGCCGTCGCGGTAATGCCGCTGTGCATGCGATCGGTCAGGATCCTTTCGGCCAATTCGCGCGAGCACCCTATGCAATACGGCCTTCCCTTGAGCATGTCCCAGGAAGTGTGCGCGATAAAGGCTTCCTCGATTTCGCGGTCGCTAATTTCGTCGATGCGGTAGGAGCGGAGCATGTTGTCCAATCCAAGGCCGTGAGAGGACATCACGAACGAGTCCACCGGGATATCGGCCTGCAGCGAACCCGAGGTCCCGATCCTGACGATGTTCAGCGAGGTAAGTTCCTCTTTGGGAACGCGCGTTTCAAGGTCGATGTTGACCAGCGCATCGAGTTCGTTCATCACGATATCGATGTTGTCCGGCCCGATTCCGGTGGACATCACGGTCATCCGTTTGCCCTTGTAGGTCCCGGTCTGGGTCTTGAATTCGCGCTTCTGCGTCGAAAATTCAATTTCGTCAAAAAACTGCGTGATCTTCTCCACGCGGTTCTGGTCGCCGACAAAGATGATGTCGTTTGCAATGTGTTCCGGAAGGAGGTTTAGGTGGTAGACGCTGCCTTCGGGGTTGAGGATGAGTTCGGATGATTTTATCATGGTTACATGCTGATTATTAGAGGGATATTTGCCCTTTATTTAAACATTTTGTCGAATGTCGAATGTCGAACGTCGAACGTCGAACGTGAATGTCAAATTAAAGTAAAAATTAGCTTTGAATAATTAAGATGTTGATTTGGAATGGTCATTCGTCATTCGTCATTGGACATTCGTCAGCTCCCGACTCTCTTCACCTGATACCCCTCCGCCTTCAAAATCTCCATCACCTTATCCCGAAAGTTCCCCTGGATGATGATCTCGCCATCCTTGGCCGACCCGCCCACGCCGCACTTGGCCTTGAGCATCTTGCCGAGCGCCTTCAAATCATCGTCCGAACCCTGGAATCCCAGGATCACGGTCGCGACCTTTCCGCCGCGGTTCTTTTTGTCAAGGTGGGCTTCCAACCGCTGTTTGCCGGGAGGGAGCGTTTCGGTGGAATCGTCGTTGCCGCCCAGGTCGAAGTCCTTGTTGGTGGAGAACACGAATCCGCCCAGGTCATCGAGGCTATTGAGTTTCTTTGCCATGCGTAAAATTAAAAAGACATTGGGATTTCGCCCAATGCCTTCTTTCCAAATCTATGTTTTACATTATTTTTTGATCAGGCCCAGGTCCACAAGGCGCTCGTGCAGGAATTCACCGGCGGTGATGTCCTCGTACTGTTTGGGATGGTCCTTGTCGATGCAGTTCTCCAGGCAATTGAGCGGCATTTCGCTGATCGGGTGCATGAAAAATGGAATCGAATACCTTGAAGTTCCCCACAGTTCGCGCGGCGGGTTCACTACCTGGTGGATCGTGGATTTCAGTCGGTTGTTGGTGTGTCGCGAAAGCATGTCGCCCACGTTGATGACAAGCTCGTCCGGCTCGGCGATCGCGTCGATCCATTCGCCATTGTGGTTCATCACCTGGAGGCCTTTGCCCTGCGCGCCCATCAAAAGCGTGATCAGGTTGATGTCGCCATGCGCGGCGGCACGTACGGCGCCGTCGGCCGGCTCATCGGTGATGGGAGGGTAGTGGATCGGGCGCAGGATGCTGTTGCCGTTCTTCACATAATCATCAAAGTAATTTTCGTCCAATCCAAGGAAAAGCGCCAGGGCACGCAAAACGTAAACACCTGTCTTCTCCAGCATCTTGTAGGCTTCGCGGCCCACTTCGTTGAACTTCGGCAGTTCATCCACGGTTACGTTCGCCGGATATTCAGCCTCGAGTTTGGGGTCATTTTCAACATACTGGCCAAAATGCCAGAATTCTTTCAAATCGCCGGCCGAACGCCCCTTGGCATGCTCCTTCCCAAAGGATACATAGCCGCGCTGCCCGCCAATGCCGGGAATCTCGTATTTTTTCTTGGTCTCCAGCGGCAGGTTGAAAAAGTTCCGCACCTCCGCATAAAGCGTATCCACAAGACGGTCATCCAAAAAATGACCTTTCAATGCCACGAAACCTATGTCTTCGTAGGCCTTTCCGATTTCATTTACAAATTTTTGTTTACGTTCCGGGTCACCCGAAAGGAAATCACGCAAGTCAACACTGGGAATGTTCTGCATACTAAAATGTTTTTGTTAATAACCTGAAAGCGTTCAGGCCTTGCATTGACAAAGTAAATAATTAAAAACCTACCCTTTGATAAAAGTTATCAACATCGCGCGGGGAGCTTTTCGAGGGCAGTCATTTCCGGCTCTCCGCTGTATCTTTTGCGCCGTCTTCGCCGGGCAAAAGGATGCCGCTGCGATCCGGGCTGCGCACCGTCGTAAATTTTGGCAGGCGAGGTATAAATTTCATACTTTTGAGCCCACTAACGCGCGCCAAGATGAATTTTGAAAGACGAGGACTTTCTGACGAAAAACTGCTTGAACTCTACAAACGCCTCATCAAGCCCCGGCTGATCGAGGAGAAGATGCTCATCCTGATCCGGCAGGGAAAGGTTTCCAAATGGTTTTCGGGGATAGGGCAGGAGGCCATCTCGGTCGGTATCACGGCCGTCCTCGAAAAGGACGAATACATCCTCCCCATGCACCGCAACCTCGGCGTGTTCACCGGCCGCGACATCCCGCTGAGCCGCCTGTTCGCGCAGTGGCAGGGCAAGGCATCGGGCTTTACCAAGGGACGCGACCGTTCGTTCCATTTCGGGACTCAGGAATTCAAGATCATCGGGATGATCTCGCACCTCGGGCCGCAACTCGGTGTCGCCGACGGCATCGCCCTGGCCAATAAATTAAAGAAGAACGGAAAGGTAACCGCCGTATTCACCGGCGAGGGCGCCACCAGCGAGGGCGACTTCCACGAGGCGCTCAACATCGCCGCGGTCTGGGATTTGCCCGTACTTTTCGTGATCGAGAACAACGGCTACGGCCTTTCGACCCCAACCAACGAACAGTACCGCTGCGAAAACCTGGCCGACAAAGGCATCGGCTATGGCATGGAAGCGCACATCATCGACGGCAACAACATCCTTGAGGTTTTCACCGAGGTATCCGACATCGTGGAGTCGATGCGCGAAAACCCGCGGCCGGTGCTCATCGAATTCAAGACCTTCCGCATGCGCGGCCACGAGGAGGCCAGCGGCACCAAGTACGTCCCTCAGGAACTCATGGACATGTGGGCCGAGAAGGACCCGGTGGACAACTTCCGGCGTTATCTGTTAAAACAAAACATACTCGACGCCAAGACCGACGAGAAATGGCGCAGCGAGATCAAGGCCGAGATCGACGAGCATTTGGCCATCGCCAACGCCGAGCCCGAAATCGTCGCAAGCCTGGAAGAAGAGACGGGCGACGTCTACAAGCCTTATAAACACGAAGCCTTCGCGCCCAAATCGGGATCTGAGAAGATTCGCTTTGTGGACGCGGTCTCGCAGGCGCTTCGCCAGTCCATGCAACGCCACGAAAACCTGGTGATCATGGGCCAGGACATCGCCGAATACGGAGGGGCGTTCAAGATTACCGACGGTTTTGTCGCCGAATTCGGCAAGGAGCGCGTCATCAACACGCCGATCTGCGAATCGGCCGTTGTCTCTGCCGGAATGGGGCTTTCCATCAACGGATACAAGGCCATCGTGGAGATGCAGTTTGCCGATTTCGTTTCCACGGGTTTCAATCCCATCGTCAACTATCTGGCAAAGGTGCATTACCGCTGGAACGAGCACGCCGATGTGGTGGTGCGCATGCCCTGCGGCGGCGGAACCCAGGCGGGGCCTTTCCACTCGCAGACCAACGAGGCATGGTTCACCAAGACTCCCGGTTTGAAAGTCGTGTATCCGGCGTTTCCATACGATGCCAAGGGCCTTTTGAACGCGTCGATCAACGACCCAAACCCGGTGATGTATTTCGAGCACAAGCTCCTGTACCGCAGCATTTATCAGGAAGTCCCAACCGATTATTATACGGTGGAACTCGGGAAGGCAAAAGTGCTTCGGGAAGGGAAGGACGTGACGATCATCGGCTTTGGTGCATCGGTGCACTGGGCGCTCGAGACCCTGGACCTGAACCCCCAGATCTCCGCGGACCTGATCGACCTCCGGACCCTACAGCCACTGGACAAGGAGACGGTCTACGCATCGGTCAAAAAAACAAACAAGTGCATCATCGTGCAGGAAGATTCACTATTTGGCGGAATTGCAAGCGATATTTCGGCGATGATCATGGAAGATTGCTTCGAATATCTGGACGGCCCGGTAAAGCGCGTTGCCAGCCTGGATACCCCAATCCCGTTCACCAAAGCACTCGAGGACCAGTATCTGGCCAAGGGACGGTTCCAGAAAACACTTGAAGAATTGATGGCCTATTAGGTAAAAATCAGGCCTTTGTTAAAGTAAAGCTAATTTTTTTATTTTTACCCGATAATTGTCGCCCCTTAACGACTTAACTTTATTGACATGAGAGGAACATTACCAGTGATTGCAAAGTCATGGCTGATCATTGTACTGTTGCTGGCCGCGGGTTCTGCATTTGCGCAATGCCCCACGCTAAACCTCAGTTCCACGTCGGCCACGCAATGCTATGGCAATGCGGTCAACGTGCCAAACAATACTTTTGGCGGCGGTGCAACGAGCGTGACGCTCAGCCATAACGGTTCGGGTACGCTTTCCAGCGGTACCATTGCGACTTCACCCTTCAATTTTTCCTATATCCCCAGCGCCGCCGACAATGGCAATGTCGTCACCATCACGCTGACCACCAATAATCCGGCCGGCGCGCCGTGTACACCCGCGGTCAAGACCTTTACGATCACCGTCACCGGGCCACCCGTCCTCAACGTGGTGAGCCCGCCCGATGTCTGCCAGCCCAATACGGTCAACATCACCGCGCCTTCGGTTACCCCGGGGAGTGTCGGCACACTATCGTACTGGACCAATGCCACGGCGACGGTCCCGCTGCCAAATCCCTCCGCCATTTCGGTGTCGGGTACGTATTACATCAAGGCCGAAACCTCGCCCGGATGTTTCGTCATCCAGCCCGTATCGGTCATCGTCAACCTGCCGGCCACGACCGCGCCCGTTTTGTTCTGTGATAACGCAAGCCCGAATACGACGCCAAATTCAATCAATTTCGATTTCAACAATTCGGTTCCGCCGCAATTGTATTTCAATTACACGTACAGCATTGACGGTGGCCCGCCAATTTCAGGCACGCATGTGGCACCTTCCAACTTTACGGTAACCGGCCTGCAACCCGGGCAACCTGTAACCTTCACGTTGACATGGGTGGGGATCTGCAGCCCGCCCAAGACCGTTACCTGCTACTCCGATTGCATTACCACCACCACGACCCAATTCGCCCCAATCGCGTCGATCTGCCAGGGATCGGCGGCACCTGCGCTTCCCACGACTTCCAGCAATGGGGTGGTGGGGACGTGGAATCCACCCGTCATCAACACCTCGATTGTGGGCACGACTCCCTATGTTTTTACGCCCAACAATGCCTGCGCGACCACCTTTACGCAAAATGTCACGATAACACCCGCGGTAACGCCAACCTTTAATCCGGTGGGCCCATTTTGCCAGAACCAGACGCCTACCGCGCTTCCCGGCACTTCGACAAACGGGATCACCGGGACCTGGAACGCTCCCATATCAACGGCGAGTGTCGGCACCACCAATTATACGTTTACACCCAATCCTGGACAATGCACAGGCGCCGGTCCTTTTACCCTTGCCGTGACGGTCAACCCCAACGTGGTCCCGGTATTCACGCAGCAGCCACCGGTATGTTCGGGTACGAATGTCACTCTTCCCACGGTGTCCAATAATGGCGTGGCCGGAAGCTGGTCGCCGCCTTTCAATCCAAATGCGACCACCCTCTATACCTTTACACCATCGGTGAGCTGTGCATCGCCGGTACAAATGACCGTGCAGGTGAACCCGTCGCAGAATCCCAATTTTGCCGCGGTGCCCGACATCTGCCAAAACGAGATTCCCTCTTACAGCCTGCCTACGACATCGCCAAACGGCATCACGGGAACCTGGATGCCACCTAACGTCAACACTACGGTGGCCGCAACGACAACGCATGTTTTTACCCCGTCTACGGCATGTGCCAATCCGCAAAGCCTTGTGATCAAGGTCGTGCCGCGCAAGACCATCGACTTTTCGCCGGTGCTAAGCATTTGCCAGGGCAATACGCCGCCACCCCTTCAAAATACATCGCCGCAGGGCATTACGGGGAACTGGACTCCTTCTGTAATCGATACGTCCGTGCCCGGAACCTTCACCTACACGTTCAATGCAACCGCGGGGCAATGCATCAATGCCACCTCGCACGTGATGACCGTAACCGTGGATCCGCGCACGACGCCCGATTTCGCGCCCCTGGGTCCTTATTGTGCGGGAACCTCCATACCGCCGTTGCCTACCACGTCGCCAAACGGGGTCCAGGGCACTTGGAACCTGCCCATCAACAATATGGCGACTACAACCTATACCTTTATTCCGCTTGCGACCGAGTGCGCCAACACCCAGACGTTGACCATCCAGATCGATCCGAGGCCAATCCCTCAATTTGCTCCGATTCCCGCTTTTTGCGAAGGTTCGGTGGCCCCGGTATTGCCCACGACTTCGATCGACGGTTTTACAGGATCGTGGAATCCGGCCGTGGTGAGCAATACCGTTTCGGACGAATATACCTTTACGCCGGACGCCGGGCAATGTGCGGATATCGCCGTCTTAAATATCACGGTTACGCCGCCGCAGGATCCCGGGTTTGACGATATCGCGTTCTGCGTCGGGGCCCCCCCGCCGTCGTTGCCAGGCACATCGCCCCATGGCG
>JAEWCF010000063.1 GCA_023390775.1 Bacteroidota bacterium
ACGGCCGGGTCGTGAAGGAGCGCGGTCGCGAGCCCCACGCGCTGTCGGTAACCCTTTGATAGTTGCTGGATTTTCTTGTGCTTTTCGGGCGTAAGGCCGGTGAGGGCGATGACCTCGTCGATGCGTTGCTTTTTAATCCCGTAAACACCCGCGTTGAATTCGAGGTACTCGCGAACGTACAGGTCGGGATAAAGCGGATTGTGCTCCGGCAGATAACCGACGGATTTTTGGACTTCCCGCGGATCGGCTGTGACATCATGGCCGTTGACTGACGCGGTTCCGGAATCGGCGCTGAGGTACGTAGTCAGGATTTTCATCAGCGTGGACTTGCCGGCACCATTGGGCCCGAGGAATCCCACAATCTCGCCTTTGCGGACCGAAAAGGTAACGTTGTCAAGCGCTTTTTGCGCACCGTAATGCTTGGTAACCGATGAAACTTCTATGGACATGCGCGGGTTTTAGACAAAAGTAAGCATTAATCGCAAACTTAATTTTTTGCCAAATCGTATTTTAAGTCAAAACAATTTTCTATTTTAGCCCCTGACAATACGATCGATTACGAATAACATATTGTTATTTAAGGTATTATTAATTCATATATATAAATCCCGGTGAAAGCCGGGATTTTTTATTTGGCGGCATTGCCTAATTTTACCGGATGGAAAATTCCCAAGACATGAGGCAGTGGCTGGACAGGCTGAACCTCCCGCATCCGCTGGTGATCGCGGGCCCTTGCAGCGCCGAAACCGAAGATCAGGTCCTCAAGACAGCCCACCAACTTATGGAGTCGGATGCATCGATCTACCGCGCCGGAATCTGGAAACCCAGGACGCGGCCGGGTAATTTCGAGGGCGTGGGCGCGATCGGGCTCAAGTGGCTGGTCAAGGCGCGCGCCGAAACAGGCCTCAAAATGGCCATCGAGGTCGCCAATGCCACGCACGTCAAACTGGCGCTCGATCACGATGTCGATGTTTTGTGGATCGGGGCGAGAACGACCGTCAACCCTTTTGCGGTACAGGAAATCGCCGACGCACTTTCGGGAACCGACAAAATCGTCCTTGTAAAGAATCCGGTTAACCCGGACCTTGCGCTTTGGATCGGCGGGATCGAACGCGTCTTGAACGCCGGGATCAGAAATATCGGTGCGGTCCATCGCGGCTTTTCGACCTATGAGAAGACCAAATACCGCAACATCCCCGAATGGCAGATCGCCATCGAACTCCAGGGCAAATTCCCGCACCTGCCGCTCATCTGCGACCCTTCGCATATCACCGGCCGCCGGGACATGATCTTCCAGGTTGCCCAACAGGCGCTGGATCTCAATTATGACGGGCTCATGATCGAGACGCACATTGACCCTGACAATGCCTGGAGCGATGCCGCGCAACAGGTGACGCCGCAGAGGCTTCGGGAAATCACCCGCCAACTCACCATCCGAAAGGCGACGAGCCACGACGAGGACTTTCACTGCGAGATCGCGAAACTTCGGCAACAAATCGATGACGCCGACACCGAAATCCTCCAACTTCTGGGCAAGCGTATGGAAATCGCCGAACAGATTGGCGGTCTCAAAAAAGAAAAGAACGTCTCGATTTTGCAGAACAAGCGCTGGATCGAGGTGTTGGAAAAGATGAAGTCCGAGGGCGAACTCAAGGGCCTCAGCGACGAATTCATCCTGCGGCTCTTCAGGGCGATCCATGAGGAGTCCATCACGCATCAGGAAAAGGTCATCAATTCCTCATCAAATGGCTAACTTTGCGGCATGACGGGACTGGTTTACAAATCGACGGGAAGTTGGTACCTGGTGAAGGATGCTTCGGGACAGCTGCACGAGTGCCGCATGAAGGGCAAGTTCCGGCTCAAGGGCATCAAGAGCACCAACCCGATCGCCGTCGGGGATACCGTCGATTTTGAGCTCGACACAACCTCGGACAAGGAGACCGGGGCCATCACCAAAATCCACGACCGAAAGAACTACATTATCCGCAAATCGGTCAACCTGTCCAAGCAGGTCCACATCATCGCCGCCAACATTGACCAGGTTTTTTTGCTGGTCACCATCGACAATCCCATTACGACCACCAGTTTCATAGACCGGTTCCTGGTTACCGCTGAGGCCTACGGGATACCGGCGGTCCTGGTCTTCAGCAAGATCGATACGTTGGACGAGGCGACCCTCGACGAACAGCTTTACCTGCAGCACATCTACACCGAGATCGGGTACAGCTGCCTGCGCGTTTCGGCGGTATCGGGCAAGGGGATCGATGCCTTGAAAGACATGATGAAGGATAGGGTTTCGATGTTTTCGGGACATTCGGGCGTGGGCAAGAGTACGTTAATCAATGCCGTCGAACCCGGGCTTGACCTCAAGACCAAGGAGATTTCGGAACAGCACCAGCAGGGCCAGCACACCACGACTTTTGCGGAGATGTTCGACCTGTCATTTGGTGCGAAGATCATCGACACGCCCGGTATCCGCGGATTTGGGATGGTGGACATGGAACCCGACGAGGTCAGCGACTATTTTCCCGAGTTCTTCAAATTAAAGGACCAATGCAAATTCAACAACTGCCTGCACAAGGAGGAGCCCAATTGCGCCGTCAAGGAAGCGTTGGAACGCGATGAACTGGCGTGGTCGCGGTACCGAAGCTATCTGCAGATACTGGAAGGCGACGACGAAAACTACCGGGGCGACCAGTATATCGAGGAGCGCAAATCATCGGGCCGATGAGGGCGGTTATCCAGCGGGTGTCCGAAGCATCGGTAACGATCGAAGGTATCGAAAAAAGCCGGATCGGCATTGGATTGCTGATATTATTGGGGATCGAGGAAGCCGACGAAAAAGCCGATGCCACTTGGCTCGCTGCGAAGATCGCGGGACTGAGGATTTTTCCGGATGATGCCGGCGTCATGAACCGTTCGGCAAAGGAAATCGGCGCAAGCCTGATGATCGTGAGCCAGTTTACGTTGCACGCCATGACCAAAAAGGGCAACCGTCCGTCATACATCAGGGCCGCTCGGCCTGAGACCGCGGTTCCGCTTTACCAATTCTTCATCGGCGAATGCCAAAAGATCGGGTTGCAAACCACAACGGGCGAGTTTGGTGCCGACATGAGAGTCGCACTGGTCAACGACGGCCCCGTTACGATCCTCATCGACACAAAAAACAAGGAATAATTTTTCCACAAATGTTAAGGATTTCTAAAAAAAAATTACATTTGAAAAAAGGGTCCGATGGGAGGGAAATATTTAATACTGCTGATTTGGCTGACGGGATACCTGTGCAACGCGCAAAAAAGTAATCTTTACGCGGTTTCCCTCATTCCCGATAATCTCAAGGAAAATGCAAACGCGGTTATACGCGATAGCAGAATCGAGGTCAACATTCCAAACAGGCACACGATCTCGGTCAAGACCTTTCGGGCAGTGACGGTTCTCAATGAATACGGGCTTTCAAGCATGGCTGCGGCCGAAACCAGGAAGGTTAAATCAATCGACGCCGAAATCTACGATGCAGCCGGGAACCTGATCAAGAATATCCGGCGCAAGGACTTCAAGGAGTTTTCGCTTTCCGAAGGTTACGAAATCGTGGACGGCAGGGCGATAGCGTTGGAATACACCCCCGTCCAATATCCGTTTACCATCGTTTACAAGAGCGAGGTCGAAGATTCCAATACTGCCTTCATGCCGGAATGGACGCCGGCAAGAAATACCCTGACATCGGTCCAGCAAGCCACTATCCTGGTGAAGTGCGCAACCGCCCTCGGGTTTAAATTCAAGGAATTCAATACCCAGGTTCCCGGGATCACCAGGGAACTTCTCCCCGACGGCGTCCTGTTCACGGCGCGCGACATGCTTCCCGTCAGGTCGGAACAATATTCGCCTCCGTTGCACCAGATCGTGCCGAGGGTAATCTTCGGGTTGGACAGGTTCCATCTTGAAGGCGTTGACGGCGATGCGGCTACCTGGGAGGATTTCGGGGACTGGACCTATAACCACATGCTTGCCGGGAGCGATAATTTGCCCGAGGCGACCAAGGACGCGGTCAAAAAGCTTGTGGGAACCGAAACGGATATTGCCAAAATTGCCTCTATCGTATACAAGTATGTCCAGGGGAAAACGCGTTACGTGAGCATCCAGTTGGGCATCGGCGGATGGAAACCGATGAAGGCCGCGGATGTGGACCGCCTGGGTTACGGGGACTGCAAGGCCCTTACCAATTATACCCGCTGCCTGTTGTCGGCGGTAGGGGTAGCGTCTTATTACACCATAATACACGCCGGCGACCGGATGGACCTGGACCCGGATTTTGTCTCGGTACAGGGGAATCACATCGTGCTCGCGGTTCCTGATAAAGACCGCACCACCTGGCTGGAATGCACGAGCCAGACATCACCATTTGGTTACCAGGGCTCTTCAACATCCAACAGGCTGGCGCTGGTTGTTACGCCAAAGGGGTCAAAACTGATCCGGACTACCGTTCATCCGCACGAATCCAACCTTCAGGTGCTCACCGGCCATTACGCCGTCGATCCGGGCGGATCGGTTGCGGGTACGGTTGAAATGGTGTCTTCCGGACTACAGTTTGAAATGCGCGCCAATCACGAGGGCCTCTCGCACGAGGCACGTACCGAAGCCTACAAGAACCATTTCGGCATCAATAACCTGAAATTGAAAAGCATGCAGGTGACCGCGGACCGCGACCTTGCCCGCCTTCGCGAAAACATTGCGCTGCAGGCGGACAAGTATGCCACCGAGGCCGGCGGAAGCCTCATCGTTCCGGTCAATTTCTTCAATCGCATCACCGGCGTGCCGCAGCGATACCGCACGCGAAACAATCCATTTGAGACGGGGAACGGCTTCAGGGACGAGGACGAGGTGACCATCGACATTCCGCAGGGTTTTGCTGTGGAGGCCTTGCCTGCGGTTGCCGATATCAGGTCGAAGTTCGGCGAATACCGCTTCGAGGTCAGTGCCCTATCGGCACAGAAATTACGATATAAGAGAATATTTGCCATCAAGGGCGGCCGGTATGAAAAATCGGAGTATGAAGAATACCGGCTTTTCCGCGAGCAGGTGGCCCGCGCCGACAATTCCAAAATGGTCCTGAAAAAAGTTTAGTATGAAAAAGTTAGCACTGATGCTCCTTTTGTTGAGCATTCCCTTTTATGGGCAAACCCTGAAATCCAAGGTTACCGTCGAGGAATTGAAGGAAACGAGGCATCCAAAGGACACCTCGGCCGCCGCGGCTATTTTGCACAAGCACGGAAGCGTCGAGATCAAGCCTGACCAGGACGGCAACTGGATATCGGTTACCGAGGTCGATGTCCGCATCAAAATCTACAAAAAGTCCGGTTACGATTATGCTAACGTCGAGAAAGCTTACTATGCGGGGGCCAAGGGGGACAAATTCAAGTTTTCGGATGTCAACACCTATAATTTGGTCAACGGCGAGATCGAGAAGACCAAACTCAAGAGCGAAAGCGAGTTCACAGAACAGAAAAGCAAGAACTGGAAATCCAAGAAGATTTCCCTCACCAACGTCAAGGAGGGAAGCATCATCGAATACAGATATACGGTGACCAGCTACGGCGTCGCGAGCCTCGAAACCTTTTATTTCCAGCATGACATCCCGGTCAATTTCGTAACTTACCGCGTGGAGTCGCCGGAATATTTCAATTTCAAGAAGACCATCGGTGGGTTCCTGCGGCCCGTTCAGGAGGAAGTCAAGGTGATGGTCACCGGTGGCGGATACAACATCGACAAAACCAAGTTTACGTTGTGGGACGTACCGGCCATGAAGGACGAAGAGTTTGTGGACAACATCGACAATTACCGCTCGCGAATGATTTACGAGCTCAATTATTACAGGAGCCCGCAGCATTTTGAAAATTTTGCGACCAATTGGGAAGCGGTGGCCAAAAAGATCCACGAGAGCGAGGATTTTGGGAAGCAACTTGACAAGAGCGATTATTTTGAGGCCGACCTCGCCCCGGTCCTGGCCGCGGCAAAATCGGAAGAGGAGCGATTGAACGGCGTCTTTAATTTCGTCCAGCAAAGGATGAATTGGAATGAATACAACGGATATTCGTGCGACGATGGCGTCAGGACCGCCTATAAAAACATGACGGGCAATTGCGCCGAAATCAACCTGATGCTGATCGCGATGCTTCGGCACGCCAACTTCCAGGCCGATCCGGTGTTGGTCTCGACCCGATCAAACGGCATTGCGCTTTTCCCGAGCCGGACCGCGTTCAATTATGTTGTCGCCGCGGTGAAAACCCCGGCCGGCACTGTCTTGCTGGATGCGACGAGCAAAAATTCGCAACCCAATGTCCTCCCGATCCGAGCCATCAACTGGACCGGCCGGATCATTCGCAAGGACGGCAGCTCTGAGCCTATCGAACTTATCCCCAACAAAAATTCTCGCAAGATCGGGATCGTGAGCGCCAGCCTGGGCGCCGATGGGAAAGTCTCCGGGACGCTGAAACATCAATACAGTGACCATAATGCCTATGTTTTCCGCGAAAGGTATGGGGGTCTTTCCACCGACAGCTACATCGAGAAGATGGAGAAACGCTACAGCGGGATCCTTTTGGACGAATATGTTTTGGAAAATGCCAAAAGTTTGGAGAAGCCGGTATCGGAAAGCTATAAATTCACGCACGACAACCTCGTCGAGGTATTGGGCGACAAAATGTATTTTTCGCCGATGCTCTTTCTCCTTGACAGTGAGAACCCTTTCAAACAGGAGATTCGGCAATACCCGGTGGACTTCGTCTTTCCGCATCAGGAAAAATATTCCTTCAATATCAATATTCCCGAAGGTTATGTGATTGAATCCATGCCCGCGCCCGCCTCACTCGCGATGCCGTCCAATATCGGGACCTTCAAGTTTCTGATCTCGGGTTCGGGACGGCAGATCCAGCTTTCGGTACAAAGCGATATGAATGCAGCCGTCATCCCCGCCGAGGACTACGATACGCTCAAGGAATTCTACAAGGAAATGATTGCAAAACAAACCGAAAAAATAGTACTAAAGAAAGCATAGATGGACCTTAGGAACGCGCAACTCGAGGTGGACAACTGGATCAGGAACCACGGTGTCCGTTATTTCAACGAACTCACCAACATGGCCCAACTCACCGAGGAAGTGGGCGAGGTCGCCCGCATCATCGCCAGGCGTTACGGCGAGCAATCGGAAAAAGAGAGCGACAAAACCAAGGACCTTGGCGAGGAACTGGCCGATGTGGTCTTCGTTGTCCTTTGCCTGGCCAACCAGACCGGTGTTGACCTGCAGCAGGCGTTCGACAAAAAGATGGAACTCAAGACGCGCCGGGACCACGACCGCCACCACAACAACCAAAAACTTCAGTAGTGCCCGATGTGCTGATCTCGGCAAAGGGGACAATAGGCGGCGAAGTCTGGGTTCCCGGGTCCAAATCGGAGTCCAACCGGCTGCTGGTCCTCCAGGCGCTGTATCCCGCAATTCAAATTGCAAACCTTTCCACATCGGACGACACAGTTGTCCTCCAGAATGCGCTGTCCAAGGCATCGGGCGTGATCGACATCGGCCATGCCGGAACGGCGATGCGATTCCTTGCGGCATACTTTGCGGCAATCCCGGGCGATGAAGTGATTCTCACGGGTTCTCAACGAATGCGCGAGAGGCCCATCGGGATTTTGGTGGAAGGGTTGCGAAAGCTGGGCGCCAAATTGGATTACCTGGACCGGGATGGCTACCCGCCTTTGAGGAGCAGGCGAAACGGGATCAGCGGCGGTTGCATGGAAATCGATGCCGGTATCAGCAGCCAGTTCGTCACCGCACTGCTTTTGATTGCGCCGGCGATTCCAAATGGGCTTGAACTGGCACTTACGGGCGAGGTTGCGTCCAAACCCTATCTGGACATGACCCTGTCGATGTTGGAAAAGGCGGGTGCCGAGGTTACGCAAACCGCTAACCTGATCCGCATCGCAAAAGGGAAGAACATTTCGGGGAACTTTATTGTCGAACCCGATTGGTCATCGGCGTCGTATTTTTATTCAATTGTGGCGATGTCAGCTATCGGAACCAAAATCAAGTTGCCCAATTACCGCCGCGACAGCCTTCAGGGCGACCGGGCGGTGGCGAAAATTTACGAATCTTTTGGCGTAACAACCCAATTTTCAAATGACGGAATCGAGGTCGTCAAATTGGGCGAAGCGGTGAAGACCTTCGACTTCGACTTTTCCTCCAACCCGGATTTGGCCCAAACCGTGGCCGCAACCTGCGCCGGGCTGTCGATTCCCTTTAGTTTTACCGGCCTCGCTACCCTGCGCATCAAGGAAACCGACCGCATTTCGGCCCTCGCCACTGAGCTGGGCCGTTTAGGCGGAAAGGCTTCGGTCAAGGGAAATGACCTGTATTTTGAGCCCGCGGAGCTTCGGCCGGAAACCAAAATCAGGACTTATGGCGACCATCGGATGGCTTTGGCCTTTTCAGCGATTGGCGTGCGGCTTCCCATCGTCATTCATGATTTTGATGTCGTCAGCAAATCGTTCCCCAATTTCGCATCGGCACTAAGGGCAATCGGGATGAATGTAGAAAGCTGTCCGCCAACTGCTTAACCAATTAAACCTTAAAATGCTTGACATTGCCTTGTCGGCAGTAGTATATTTGCACGCTTTAAAAGAACCTTATGAAATTATCGCATTTCAGCTTCAACCTTCCCAAGGAATTGCTAGCCGAACATCCCGCCGAAAACCGTGACGAATCCCGCCTGATGGTGATCAACCGCAAGACGAAGACCATCGAACACAGCATGTTTCGCGACATCATCGATTATTTTGAAGACGGCGATGTCATGATCCTCAACAATACCAAGGTTTTTCCCGCCCGCCTGTACGGAAACAAGGAAAAGACGGGTGCCAGGATCGAGGTTTTCCTGTTGCGCGAACTCAATACCGAACAACGCCTCTGGGACGTTTTGGTGGATCCTGCGCGCAAGATCAGGATCGGCAACAAGCTGTATTTTGGCGATGACGATTCGCTCGTGGCGGAGGTGATCGACAACACCACCTCACGCGGCCGTACGCTCCGTTTCCTTTATGACGGTTCCTATGACGAATTCCGGAACAAACTCAATGAACTGGGGGAAACCCCGATCCCGAAATACATCAACCGCGAGGTAACCGCCGAGGATGCCGAGCGTTACCAGACCATTTATGCCAAAGAGGAGGGCGCCGTTGCCGCTCCGACCGCCGGTTTACACTTTTCAAAACACTTGCTGAAGCGCCTTGAGATCAAGGGAATCAAGTTTGCCGAGATCACGCTGCACGTAGGTTTGGGCACCTTCAACCCGGTCGAGGTGGAGGACCTTTCGAAGCACAAGATGGATTCCGAAGAGTTGCGCATCACCCAGCAGGCGTGTGACATTGTCAACGAGGGCAAGGCCAAACGCAAGAAAATCTGCGCCGTGGGCACGACTTCCATGCGGGCGATCGAAAGTTCGGTTTCATCCGCGAAGACGCTCAATCCGTACGACGGCTGGACCAACAAGTTCATCTTCCCGCCGTACGATTTTTCCATCGCCGATTGCATGATCACCAATTTCCACACGCCCAAATCCACGCTTTTGATGATGGTTTCTGCCTTTGTGGGCCACGACCTGCTCAAAAAGGCCTACGAGGAAGCGATCAAGGAGAAGTACAATTTTTACAGCTACGGTGACGCGATGCTGATTCTTTAGTGGCTAGTGGCTGGTTGTTAGTGGCTAGGAGGAATAACAAATGGAAACCGGTAAGATAGTCTTGCCGACTTTATTTTTAATTATCGATCGTACACGTTACTACTTCTTTTCCTCGCCACCAGCCACTAACCACTAATCACTAGCCACTAATCCACCCGATACGCCAACTTCACCGTAATATGCGCCGTCTTGTTCTTGGACTGCGTGTTGAACGAGCCGCCATACGAGAAATCCTCGCTGGAATTTTGGCCGGTGATCTGAAAGACTCCCATGTCGGATTTTTTGAGGTCGCCCAAACCCGCTCCGGCATTTTCGGCGATGCTGCGGGCGCGCGCGTTGGCGTCCTTGGTGGCCTCGGCGATCATTTGGATCTTGAGTTCGGCGAGCTTGGTATAGTAATATTCGGGCGGGTTGGAGTAAAATTCGATTCCCTGGTTGATGAGCTCGCTGGACTGGCGTGAGATTTCCTCGGTTTTGTCGACTTCGCGGGACTGGATGGTGACGGTTTGGGTCAGTGTAAACCCGGTAAAAATCTGTTCGCGGATGCCGCCGTTATCATTGTAGGTGTAATTGTAGTCCTTGTTGAAGTTGACGGCCGAAAAAACGATGTCTTTTTCCTGCAACCCTTTCGAAGTCAGGTACTGCCGGATTTTTTCCCGGTCCCCGTCAAGAGCGGCGTACGCGTCCTTCAGCGTGAAACTCTTGCGGGAGAAGGATCCGCTCCAGACGATCAGATCGGACGTGAAATCCTTTTTGCCCGAACCCGTGACGCTGATGGTGTCATTTCCTTGGTTGCGATTGCGGAATGCGTCCGAAAACAGGTAGGCCGAAAGCACCACGGCCAGGGCCGCAATGACGATGTTTACAGTGGTCTTCATGTGTGTGATTTGCTTATAAATATAGAAATATCCGCTCTCCCTTTAACGCCTGCCCCTCAAAATTTGTTATTTTTACGAACCAAAAAATCATCATGGATTTTCAAAATACGAGGGAATTTGCGCGCGAAATGGACCGCGCCGACAAACTTGCCAAATACAAGGATGAATTCATTTTTCCTGAGGTGAACGGCCGCCGAGTCATCTACTTTACCGGTAATTCATTGGGCCTGCAGCCCAGAAGGACTCAGGAATACGTAAACGATGTCATGAACGACTGGGCGCGGATGGCCGTCGAAGGGCACTTCTACGCCGACAAGCCCTGGTGGGATTACCACGAGCGCTTCGCTAACCCGCTCAGCAAGGTGGTGGGCGCATTGCCCGAAGAAGTGGGCGTCATGAACACGCTTACGGTCAACCTGCATCTTTTGATGGTGTCGTTTTACCGCCCGACCGCCCATCGGTACAAGATCATTTGCGAGGAAAAAGCCTTTCCCAGTGACCAGTACATGCTGCAGAGCCAGGTCCGGTTCCACGGATTCAATCCGCTCGAGGCGATCGTTGAGGTCAAAAAGCGCCCCGGGGAGCACCATCTGCACCACGAGGACATTATCGCCGCAATTGAAGCTGCGGGTGACGAACTTGCGTTGGTATTCCTGGGGGGCGTCAATTACTATACGGGCCAGGTCTTCGACATCAAGTCCATCACCGAAGCGGGTCACAAGGCCGGTGCCTTCGTGGGATGGGACCTTGCACATGCGGCCGGCAACATCAAATTGCAACTGCACGATTGGGGTGTTGATTTTGCCGCCTGGTGCAGCTACAAGTACATGAACTCGGGTCCCGGAAACGCATCGGGCTATTTTGTCCACCAGATGCACCATCGCGACCCGGATATTCCGCGTTTTGCCGGATGGTGGGGCCACAACAAGGAACGGCGCTTCAAGATGGAGCCGCTGTTCGAGGCCATTGAGGGTGCAAACGGCTGGCAACTGAGCAACCTTCCCGTTCTTTCGCTGGCTCCTTATCTCGCATCGGTCATGATGTTTGACGAAGTAGGAATGGATGCGCTCATCGAAAAACGCGACAGGATCACCGCCTATCTCGAATTTATCCTGAAAGAGGTGGACAAGGAAGTGGACAGCAATTTCGAGATCATCACGCCATCCGACAGGGCCAGCCAGCTTTCCGTATTCCTCCACGGCGAGGGTCGTGTGCTGTTTGATTACCTGATGAAACACGGCGTGATCACCGATTGGCGGGAGCCGAATGTCATCAGGCTTGCACCCGTTCCATTTTATTGCTCTTTTGAAGATATGTATGAATTTGGGCAGATACTAAAGCAGGGAATTGCCGCTACCTAAGATTATGACAAAACAGGAAAAAATAGATTCTTTTGACCCGTCGCAACCCGGTTTGGCCGATGCGTCCATTTACGGGCTTCCCTTTACGGCAGACGAGAGTGAGATCATCATCATCCCGGTTCCGTGGGAAGTGACGGTCAGTTACGGGGCGGGCGCATCCAGGGGCCCAGAGGCCATTTTCGACGCCTCGTTCCAGGTCGACCTTCACCATCAGGATTATCCGGACCTATGGAAATTGGGAATGTACCTCGATCTTGGGGAGCATGAACAAAAGTGGCTGGCTTCCAGCCTGAAATACAAGTCGATGGCGCAGCCGATCATCCATGCGCTTGAAAAGGGCCAGATACTCGAGTCCTTTCCCGTGTTGGAACAAGACCTTGCAACGATTAACGCCGCATGCCGCAAATTGCACGACGAAGTTCGCGACCGAACTTCCTATTGGCTCGACCGCGGCAAGAAAGTGGTCCTGCTCGGCGGTGACCATTCCACGCCCCTGGGCTATTACGAGGCTCTGGCGCAGCGGCACGAGAGTTTCGGGATCCTGCATCTCGATGCGCACATGGACCTTAGGATCGCTTACGAAGGGTTTACGTATTCACACGCATCGATCATGTACAATGCCTTGCAAATCCCGCAGGTTGAGCGCATCGTGCAGGTTGGTATTCGGGATTTTTGCAAGGAGGAAGTCGAGGTGGCTCAGGATCCGCGCGTCGTGGTCCATACCGATGTCGATCTCAAGGCGGAGGCATTCGAAGGCATGACCTGGAAACAACAGTGCGAAAAGATCGTATCGGCACTTCCGCAAAAGGTGTTGATTTCTTTCGATATTGACGGAATGTACCCGTGGTATTGCCCCAATACGGGGACGCCGGTCCCGGGAGGCTTTTCTTTTGAACAGGCCGCTTATCTGATAAACATTGTTGCAAAGAGCGGAAAGGAAATCATCGGGTTTGACCTTGTCGAGGTCGCGCCGGGGGAAGAAGGTGATTGGGACGGCAACGTCGGGGCACGGATGCTGTTCCACATGTGCGGTGCGCTTGCTGCCAATGCCGGAATGCCAACGGGTACCTGCCTTTCGTTCAGGCGATAAATAAATCCCCTCGAAAGGGGATCGTGTCAGGGTCGGCGCCCGGTTGCCAATCGGTACAAAATCCCGATAACAGCAAGGACGAGCAGGATGTGGATCAGGTTTCCGACCGCTTCGCCAAAGGCAAAATAGCCGATGGCCCACCCGATTATCAGGATGACGATAATCAACCAAATTAAATCTCTCATGGCGTTATTTTGTTGGTTAGTTTCCTGAAGTTACGAATAATCGGAGGCGGCGCGTTTTCGGTTGATATTAATTTAACGTATGGCGGCATGTAGATGCCGATTTATTATGCAGAAACCGCTCAACATAGCGATTGTAGGTTCGGGACTTGTGGGTTCACTTTTGGCGATCTATCTCCGGAAAGCCGGGCACGAGGTCCACATCTATGACCGGAGCCCGGACATCAGGACCATCACTTTTTCGGGCCGATCGATCAACCTGGCCATGTCCGACCGCGGTTGGAAGGCTTTGGATCACGCCGGGGTAGGTGACCGGATCCGCCAAATTGCCATCGCGATGGACAAGCGCGCGATCCACGTCGGCAACGATGTGAATTTCCAGCATTACGGACAGGAAGGCGAGAGCATCTACTCGCTGTCGCGCGGGGTACTCAATCGGCGGATGATTGACCTTGCCGAGGAAGCCGGCGCCATCTTCCACTTCAACCAAAAAGTTTGGGACGTGACCCTCGCCGAAGCTACGTTGCATATCGGCGAAACCGAACGCGGCGAATGGACCGATGTAAAGCACGACATCGTTTTTGGCGCCGACGGTGCTTTTTCCCGGGTCCGGCACCGGATGCAGCGGCAAAGCATGTTTGACTACTCGCAGGAGTTTCTACAGACGGGCTACAAGGAGCTCAACATTCCCGCCAACCCTGATGGCTCGCACAAGCTGGACAAGCATTCCCTTCACATCTGGCCGCGCGGGCACTACATGCTCATCGCGTTGCCCAACCTCGACGGGAGTTTTACCTGCACGCTTTTCATGCCTTTCGAGGGCGAGAATTCATTCGCCGAACTGACCGATGTGTCAAAAGTCGAGAAGTTTTTCGAGAAAAACCTGCCGGATACGGTCGATGTGATTCCCAAGCTCACCGAAGATTTTTTCAAGAACCCGACCAGTACGCTGGTGACGATGAAGTGTTATCCGTGGACTTACGAAGACAAGGTGGCGCTCATCGGCGATGCCTGCCATGCAATCGTTCCCTTTTACGGCCACGGAATGAATGCCGGATTTGAAGACATCACGATTTTATATGAATTGATGCAGGAGCTGGGTGACGACTGGAAGTCGATCTTCCAGGCCTATCAGGAAAGCCGGAAGCCAAATGCCGACGCCATTGCCGAACTTTCCTATAACAACTTCATGGAGATGAGCACCAAGACCGCCGATCCGGAGTTCCTTTTGCAGAAAAAAATTGAGAAGCACTTTTCAGAAAAGCATCCCGAACTCTGGCTGCCGCTCTACAGCCGGGTGACCTTTAGCCACAGGCCATATTCCGAAGCCCTGGAAATCGGCAAGCGCCAGAAAGCGATCATGGACCAAATTATGCAGATTCCCGACATTGCCGCCAAATGGGACAGTGCCGAGGTCGAACAAAAAATGCTTGATTTGCTCGGTTAGTTGTTGACGGTCTTCCGAACGGGTTTGATCAGGACCCGCAGGGTGGAGTCATTGCTGAAATAGCTGTAGGCCCAGGTGATAAAAACAAGGATCTTGTTCTTGATGCTCAAGAGCAGCATAAGGTGAACAAACATCCAGAGGATCCACGCAAACCTTCCCTGAAAACTCCATTTGGGAAGGTCCACGACCGCCTTTCGCTTCCCGATCGTTGCCATCGAGCCCTTGTCGTGGTATTCAAAAGGTTCAAGTTCTTTTCCCCTAAGCCGGTTTTTAAAATGGGAGGCCAATGACTTGGCATGCGCGATGGCGACGCTCGCCACCTGGGGATGACCGGTCTCGTATTTGGGCGTCGGCATCCATGCGATATCCCCTATCGCAAAAACTCCCGGCATATCCTTGACTTCGTGGAAACGGTCGGTGATCAGGCGGTTGCCGCGCGTAATCGAATCTTTCGGAACGCCTTCCAGCACGTTTCCTACGATTCCCGCTGCCCAGATCACGTTTTTAGCTTCGATCTTGTTTCCACCCTTAAGGTGCACATTTCGTCCGTCATAATTTTCGACGATGGTTTCCGTCAGGACTTTCACGCCCATCTGTTCAAGGTATTTTCGGCTGGCCTTCTTGGATTCGTCACTCATGACGTTTAGCACGTAGGGAGAACCTTCGAGCAGGTAAACGGTCAATTTTGAAAAGTCCTTGTCCGGATAGTCCTTCGGGAGAATATTGGTCTTCATCTCGGCGAGGGCGCCCGCGAGTTCAACTCCTGTCGGGCCACCGCCAACAATCACGAAATTGAGCAGGAACTGCATGTCTTCCGGCCGGGTCACGACGGCGTCCTCAAAGGTTTGCAGGATGCGGTTCCTCAGTTGGATGGCTTCGGGTACCGATTTCATCGGGAATGCGCATTTTTCGAGATTTTCGTTCCCGAAATAATTTGTCGTGCAACCTTGTGCGAGGACCAAATAATCGAAATTGTAGTCGCCGATTGAGGTACTTACTTTTTTCGCCGCATAATCGACGCCGCTGACCTCCGCGATGCGGATCCGAACGTTTTTCGAATGCTGGAACACCTTCCGTAACGGAAACGAGATGCTGCCCGGTTCGAGCCTGGCGGTAGCCACCTGGTACAGCAGCGGTTGAAATTGGTGGTAATTGTTCTTGTCGATCAAAAAGACTTCATAGCGCGAATGGTTGAGTTCCTGTGCGAGCCTGAGCCCGCCAAATCCTGCGCCGATGATGACAATTCTCTTTCTGGTCTCCATTTTGGGATTTTCCCTAAAGTTACCATTTATGTGCCTAAGGGGCCTCCCGATTAACTTTTTCTAAAGAAAATGCGGGTGTACAAATTGCAACGTATTCGCACGGCTCCTCAAACGGGTTTGAATACCGAACACGTGCGCCGCGCCCGATCCGGATCGATTGGCCAGCCACAAGATCCACCGTTTCCCCGTCGATCTCGAAGCGTTTTTTTCCCGAAAGGACCAGGGTGAACTCGTCGAATTCCGGAGTTTGGTGCGGTTCTTCCCAGTGTGGCGGGGCCACCATTCGCGCAATTGAGATCTCGGGATGACCCGTGGATCCGCCAAAGTGTTCCTCGATCAATTTTCCGTCGTCGGTGGGCACGATAAAGGGATTGGCCTGCAGTTGAAATTTCTTTTTCATTTTTTAAAGATAAAATAGACGGCCAGGACCAGGAATACGAAGCCAAGGGCGTGGTTCCATCTGAATGATTCGTTTTTAAAGAATATCAGCGAGAAAACCACAAAGATGACAAGCGTGATAACTTCCTGCATAACCTTTAGCTGAAGCAGGGTGAAAGGTCCGCCGTTTTCCCTGAACCCGATCCGGTTTGCCGGCACCTGGAAGCAATATTCAAAAAAGGCCAAACCCCAACTGACCATGATGATTCCAATAAGGCCGGCGCTTTCAAACCATTTCCACTCCTTGAATTTCAAGTGCCCGTACCAGGCGAGGGTCATAAAAATGTTGGAGACGACCAGCAGCGCAATTGTGGTGGCTGCCTTCATTTCTTCAGCATTTTGCTCAGGATGCCGAAAGCTCCGCGGATAAAGGTCGCACTGGTCAAAACCTTGATGACGGATTTCGTGGCAGGGCTGAAGTCGGTTGGTTTCGCCGATGGCTTTGACGCGGGGGCCTGCGCAGGTGCTGCCTCTGTGATTTTACGACCCAGGATCTCATAGGCGCTGTCGCCTTCAACGGTATGTTCATATTTTTTGACGAGGGACGATCTTCGGTTGATCTCGTCGATTTCGGACTCGGATAGAACATCCATGCGGCTCTGCGGCGCGCGCATCATTGTGACGGCGAGCGGCGTCGGGATGCCCTTTTCGCTGAGCGCGGTGACGAGCGCCTCGCCGATCCCCAGGCTTGTCAGGACTTCGTCGGTTTTATAAAATTCGGAAACCGGGAAATTTTCGGCTGTCATCTTGATGGCCTTCCGATCGATGGCGGTAAAGGCGCGCAGGGCGTGCTGAACCTTGAGCCCCAATTGCGCAAGCACGCCCGAAGGTACGTCCATGGGGTTTTGCGTCACGAAAAAGATCCCGATTCCCTTTGATCGGATCAGTTTCACGATGCTTTCAATTTGATCGAGGAGCGTCTGGCTGGCCTCGTTGAAAATGAGGTGTGCCTCGTCAATGAATACCACCAGTTCCGGTTGGCCTGTATCGCCGCGTTCGGGCATTTGCTGGTAGAGTTCGGCCAAAAGGCTGAGCATAAAGGTCGAGAAGAGCTTCGGGCGGTCCTGGATATCGGTAAGCCTGACGATGTTGACGTATCCGCGCCCATTTTCATCGATCCGCATCAGATCCTGGACGTCGAAGGAAAGTTCCCCAAAGAATTTGTCGGCACCCTGCTGCTCAAGCTCGAGTATTTTACGAAGGATGATCCCCGTTGTGGAAACCGATATCCGTCCGTAATTTGCCTCTGCCTCGGCCTTGCCTTCATTGGTAATGAAATGGATGGTCTTTTTAATATCCTTGAGATCGATGAGCGGAATCTTGTGGTCGTCGCAATACTTGAAAATCACCGCCACCACGCCCGATTGCGTGTCATTGAGCCCGAGGATCCGCGAGAAAAGCACCGGCCCGAATTCGGACACCGTGGCTCTTAGCCTGACCCCGTGTTCCTCCGAGAGCGACAACAGTTCCACGGGAAATCCCACCGGTGCGAACGGAAGGCCGATTTTTTGGTGCCTTTCGGCGATGAAAGGTTTCTCTTCACCCGGTTTCGCGATTCCGCTAAAGTCGCCCTTGATATCCATCATCAGGACCGGTACGCCCAGCGCCGATAATTGTTCCGACAGCACCTGGATGGTCTTGGTCTTCCCGGTTCCTGTTGCGCCGGCAATAAGCCCGTGGCGGTTCATGGTCTTGAGCGGTACCTTGACATGCGTGCCGGTCATCGCTTCCCCGTCCAGCATGGCCGCGCCCAGTACGATACTTTCGCCGGATACTGTATAGCCCTTTTCAATGTGGGCCGAAAATTGTTCCTTTTTGTCCATCCGATGTTATCTAAAGATTAATTTTATAGGCATTCCAACCTTTTTTCCGTAATAATAATCCTAATATAAATTGCGTTATTAACACAACTTGAGCGGTTATTTTCCCATTATCAAAACCTTGTGTCCCAAACGCTTCCAATTTTTGAAGAATGTCAATAATGGTGCGGCTTCCGACGCAGTTTACACTTGGTAATAAAAATAAAAAAAGTTTTTTTATTTGAACTAAAAATTTAAATTTGCCCCTATTCCGTTTTCAAAACAACAGAAAAAGCTAATAGTATTTAAAATTAAATCAAAAGAAGAAATGGCAAACGTTAAAAAAGAAAGTAGTGCAAAGGGTGGGAGCATGTTCTCAGGGATCGTGATCGTCGCTTGTATTTTTGTGGGATGGCTTATTTGGAGGTTCGTAATGGGCGCCGGGTCAAACTTCCAGGGCGGGGTAAACACGGGAGAGCCGCTTCCGGGCAACTATCTTGCTATGGTCTATAAAGGAGGAGTCGTGGTTCCCGTACTGATGGGCCTCTTTTTGATGGTTGTCGTTTTTTCGATCGAGCGTTTCATGGTCATCAACAAGGCGGCCGGTAAAGGAAACCTTGACACTTTCATGAAAAACGTACAGGGCCATATCAGCAACGGCGATATCGAGGGCGCGATTGCCGCTTGTGACCGCCAGCAGGGATCTGTTGCAAATGCGATCAAGGCCGCGCTCCTGAAATACCAGGAGGTCAAGCGCGAGGGCATGAACAGCGAGGAAGCTGCCGAGACCATCCACAAGGAAATCGAGGAGGCCACGTCACTTGAGATGCCGATGCTCGAGAAAAACCTTACCATCCTTTCAACGCTTGTATCGTTGGGAACACTTGCCGGTCTTCTTGGAACGGTTACCGGTATGATCAAGGCCTTCGGTGCGCTTGCGACTTCGGGAACTCCTGACCAGGCGATGCTTGCAAACGGTATTTCCGAGGCCCTTATCAACACGGCAACGGGTATCGCGACATCTGCGGTAGCGATCATCACCTATAACTTCTTCACGTCAAAGATCGACACGCTTACGTATTCCATCGATGAGGCAGGATCTGCAATCGTGAATACTTACAGAAGGTTCAGGGGACAGAAAAACTAATTTCCGTAATCGGAACTTAATAAAAGACAGAGAATGGCAAAAGTAAAAATGTCAAAGAAGATGACGTCGATAGACATGACCGCCATGTGTGATGTGGCGTTCCTGTTGCTCACGTTCTTCATCTTGACAGCCACGGCCAAGCAGCCGGAACCGCTTCCGGTGGATACGCCTTCGTCGACCGTCCAGACCAAGTTGCCCGAGAGCGACCTCGCCACGATTACCATAGGTAAGGGCAAGGTATTCTTTGGCGTGACCGGAAAGGATGTGCGCAAGCGTACGCTGGAGCTGATGGAGCAAAAATACGGTGTTGATTTTACCGAAGAGGAAACCGAGAAATTTGCTTTGATCGAATCGTTCGGGGTGCCGATCGGAAGCCTCAAAAGCATCATCAACATGAACAGCACCGAGCGCAACAAGGCAAACCAGCCGGGCATTCCAAAGGATTCGCTGGACAACCAGCTCGCCGACTGGGTGCAGAACGCCCGTATCGCGACCATTGAGATCGCCGATAAGGAGCTCAACATCGCCATTAAGGGCGACGCTAAGGAAGAGTATCCGGATATCAAGCGTATCATGGATATTTTGCAGGACCAGAAGATCAACAGTTTCAACCTGGTGACCGGTCTTCGAGGCAAGGATTTCTAATATTTAAAAAGACAAAATGGCTGAATTAAATACCGGCGACGGCGGCGGTGGCAAGCGGGGCAGTAAGAAGGTCCGCAGTAAGAAGCTCAACTCGAAGGTTGACCTGACGGCGATGGTGGATCTCGCTTTCCTCCTGATCACGTTCTTCATGCTTACGACATCGTTGTCAAAACCCCAGTCCATGGACCTTGGCCTTCCGGACAAAAATGAGGACAAGAAGGTGGACGACATCAAGGTGGACGAGAACAGGACCATGACCGTGCTCCTGGGCGACAACAACCAGATGAAGTATTATATGGGAATCATGAACACGCCGATGGCCCCAAAGGATATTACCTACGGGAAGGATGGAATCCGCGCTGAACTTCTTAAACGCAAGAAGTCGGTTTTGGAATACACCGGAAACCCTGACAAGGGCTTGATCGTGATCATCAAGCCGAGCAAGAAGTCCAATTACCGGAATCTTGTCGACATACTTGATGAGATGGCGATTGTCGATGTTCCGACGTATGCCATCGTGGATATCCTGCCTGAGGAAGTGAAGATTTTGGAAGGCAACAATGCGGCAGCCGAAGCTCCCGCCCAACAATAATCGCTATGAAACTAGATATTTTAAAGAACCAGTGGCTCGACATCGTTTTCGAGGGACGCAACAAGCTTTACGGGGCATACCAGCTCCGCAAGCAAAATCCCAAAGTGACGATTCGCGCTTTTATCATTGGCGCCATTATTTTCAGCTTCCTGCTGAGCACGCCCTTGATTGCGAGCTTCCTTCCCGAAGGTGAAGAAGAGGATACGGTACTGGACCAAAAGATTACTACGGTAAAGCTTCCGCCAAAAGAGAAGCCGAAAGAAAACCATCCGCCACCACCGCCGCCGCCGCCAAAGGTTGACCAGGTGAAATTCGTGAAGCCGGTCGTTGCCAAGGCAGAGGAGATTGTGGAGGAACCGCCGAAGATCAAGGAAATCGTCGAGAAAAAAATTGGCGATGAAACCATCAAGGGCGATCCCGATGCCGAACTTACGGTCGAGCCGGTGGGTAATGGACCTAAGGATGTTGTCGAGGAAGACAATAACATCTACAACACCGCGGGTATCGAGGTCAAGCCTGAGCCTCAGGGTGGATTCGAGAAATTCTATAAGTATGTAGCCAATAATTACCGCACTCCTGAAGAGGAAGGGTTAAAGGGAAAAGTGTTCGTTACGTTTGTAGTGGAAAAGGACGGTTCCCTTACCGACATCAAGGTTGTCCGGGACATTGGCTACGGAACCGGTAAGGAGGCAATCCGCGTCTTGAAGAGCGCTCCAAAATGGATTCCCGGGGAGCAGAACGGTAAAAAGGTCAGGGTGCTTTATTCCCTGCCCATTACGATCCAGGCTGCGCAGTGATGCCTACAGAACATGAAAACCAACAGAAGAAATCGCCGCAAGAGCGATTTCTTCTCGTTATAGGCATTTTGTTTTTCCTGGTTTACCTTGCCTTGGGGCTGATGATCGCATTTTGGGACAAATTTCCCTTGCAGATGGAACCCCGCTACCGATACGCTTTCGGGGGGTTGCTCATCATTTATTCGTTCTTTCGATTCCTTCGATACCTAAAACCCAGTCGATGAGAAAAATTTTTTTATCAGCTTTCGCCCTTTTTTTCGTAGCGCTGGCATGTAAACAGGCCAACGCGGATTCCGAAACCATCCTTTCGGGCAATCTGGATTTGTTGGTAGACGAGACGTTAAGCCCGCTGATCGAGGATGAAGTCGCGGTTTTTGAAAGCGAATATCCGGGCCGTGTCAAGCTTGTTGTGCTGCCTGAAAAGGAATTGGTTTTACGGCTGGTAAACGATACTTCTGCGGTCGCGATCATGGCCCGGAACCTTACCGAAAACGAGCGCAAAATTTTCGACAAACGCAAAATTATTCCTAAAGTCACGCCCTTTGGCCGTGATGCTGTCGTATTTTTACGGAATGCAAATAACCGTGACAGCCTTTTGTCACTCCGAGAAATGGCTAAATTTATGAGGGGCGAGGAATCTGCGATCAAGGGAATCGTTCTTGACAATCCCAATTCCGGTACCCTTTCAAAATTGATGGAAGCAACCGGGGTGGACACAATCCCCACTGCCAATGTTTATTCTTTTAAGACGACGGCGGAGGCTATCCGCTATGTTTCCCAGAACGACGGAATGGTGGGCGTAGTCGCGATGAACCACATTTCCCAGCCCACGGCCTCGACGCAAGCGGCACTGGAAAGCATTTCAATTTTGAGTGTTCAGCCCGTAAACGGCGGCGAGTACATATATCCCAGCCAGGATGCGTTGGCGGCGGGCAAATACCCTTTGGTACGTGATTTGTTTGTCGTCAATTGTCAAGGATATTCTGGCCTTGGCGTGGGGGTCGCCTCATTCATCGCCGGCGAAAAAGGCCAGCGGATTATGTTAAAATCGGGATTGTTGCCCATCAGGATTCCCGGACGGAACATAATCATCAGAAACGAAATCCAGAATAAAACTGAAAACTAAACCTATCGCTATGAAGAAGTATAAATTTACAGGCCTTGCCATGCTCGCCTTTTCCCTGGGGTTTGCCCAGGATGTGGACCAGGCCAGGAAGGCCATCGATGCCGAGCAGTACGAGAAAGCCAAGACCATCCTTAAACAAACGGTTGCCGCGAAGCCTTCCAATGGGCGCGCATTCTTTTTGCTTGGTACCATTTACATGAAACAGGACCAGGCCGATTCGGCCAAGATATTTTTTGACAAAGGGCTTGCCGCCGCCGAGGCTGGAAAGTTGAACTATATCGGCCTTGGCCAGATCGAACTTGACAAGGGCAACCTGGCCGGTGCGCAGTCAAACTTCGCTCAGGCCACAAAGGACATGAAAAAGAAAGAGACTGAGGAGTTGGTTTATGTTGCCCGCGCCTACATGTCTGCGGATAAACCCGATTACAAGGCTGCAATCGCCACCCTTACCCGCGCGAAATCTGCAAATCCCAATGATGCACAGGTATTGCTCGCCCTCGGGGACGCGTACTATGGAGACAAGCAGCAAAATGAGGCTTACGTAGCTTATCGCGATGCGTTTGCCGCCGATAATTCATTGATCCGCGCCAAAATGCAGCAGGGCGTCCTGTTAAAAGGTGCACGGTCTTTCCCGGAGGCGGTCAAAAATTACGAAAGCGTGATTGCCAGCAATGCGAACTATGGGCCCGTGTATCGTGAATTGGCCGAGACCTACTACCTGTGGGGAAACAACGAGCCTAAAAAATACAATGAGTACATCCAGAAAGCGCTTCAATATTACGAGAAATATATGAGCCTCACGGATTATTCCCTCTCATCTCGCATGCGTCACGCCGATTTTTTGATCCTTGCCAAGGATTACAAAGCGCTGGAAGCGGAGGCCAACAAGATGAAAGAGCTGGACAACGTGAATCCGAGGATTCTTCGCTACCTGGGATACTCCGCTTATGAAAACGGCAACCCGGCTACTGCGATTTCGTCTTTGGAGCAATTCATAAAGGATCCGAAAAACAAGGTGATCGCACGTGATTATATGTATTTGGGATTGGCCAAGCTGAAACAGGCGAGCACGCCGGGACAGCCGCTTAATGTCGCCCAGTTTGATGCCGGAGTGGCAGATATCCGCAAGTCCGTGGAAATGGAACCAACCATGACCTATGATCTCAGTGAATTGGGCAAATCTTTTTTTGACCAGAAGTTGTTCCGAGAGGCAGCAGCCATTTACGAGATTGCTGTTATGAATGAACAGTCCAAGAATTATCTGCAGGATTTGTTCTATTACGGTTACGCGCTGTATTATGCTAACAACCGCAAGGATGTGAAACCGGACATGGCTGCCGTGAAAAAAGCTGAGGAAGCGTTTGCGAAAGTAGCCGAGGCCTCGCCTACAACGCAGGATGCACATTTGTTCAGGGCGAGGGCGAACAGCCTAATGGAAGTCAATGACGCCATGGCTAAAAGCTATGAGGATTACATCCGAATTGTCACCGAAAAAGGCGCCGAAGAACTCGCGAAGGAGGCAACCAAGAAAAAGTTGGTGGAAGCCTACAACAACATAGGTGCCTATTACGCGGCCATCAATGACAAGGCAAAGGCCAGGGAAAATTTCAATAAAGCCCTTGCGCTTGTGCCCGGCGACCAGTTTGCAAGCCAATCGTTGAAAGCTCTGAATTAATATCAAGACCGCCTCCAGGGGCGGTTTTTTTGTGGAATGATGCCCTTGCAGGCGCTCCAAAAAAGAATATTATCTTTGCACCTTATTTGAAGCCATGTTGGAATTGGAAGTCAAGAAGTTGGTAGAAATGGGGAGGATGCTTCCGCTGATGGAGGAGTTTTATACGATTCAGGGCGAAGGATTCCACACGGGCCGCGCTGCCTATTTCATTCGTGTGGGCGGATGCGATGTGGGATGCCACTGGTGCGATGTGAAGGAAAGCTGGGACGCCAACCTTCATCCTCCGACGAATGTCGATATCATCGCGCAGAATGCCTCCCGCCATTCCGAAACGGTGGTGGTGACCGGGGGCGAGCCACTTTCATGGAATATGTTCCCCTTGACCGATGCCCTGCGAAGCGCCCATCTCAAGATCCATATCGAGACATCCGGGGCGTATGATGTCACCGGCGACTGGGACTGGTTTTGCCTGAGCCCCAAAAAGACCAAACTTCCTACCCGACAGGCTTATGACCGTGCCGATGAACTCAAGGTTATCGTCCATAACCGTCACGATTTTGAATTTGCAGAACAGCAGGCCGCCCTTGTCAATCCCGCTGCCGTTCTTTTCCTGCAACCCGAATGGAGCAAGCGCGACCTGATGACACCTTTGATCGTAGATTATGTCATGAATAATCCAAAATGGCGCATTTCATTGCAGACCCATAAATACCTTAACATTCCTTGAAAAAACTATTGCTAATCCTATTCCTGTCTTGCGGCTTATTGCAGGCCAACTCGCAAGAATTGCTTATGGACACTGAAGATGTCCTTCCCGCCGATTTTATCGAACCGCGTTTTGGATCGGGAGGCTTCGGTGAATTTTACGATTTTGTCAAGAGCAATTTCGATTTTTCGAAAGTAAAGCAAAAAGGAAGCATCATTACCTCGTTCGCCATTTCGGACAAGGGTGATTTGACCGATATCAGGATTGTCAAGTTTGACGATGTTGCCGCTGCCGGCGAAATGATCCGTGTCCTGAAACTTTCGCCTAAGTGGAAACCCGCAATTCAAGCCGGGAAACCCGTAAAAACGCGACTCAAGCTGCCATTTCAATTTAATTGAAAATAAAATTATTTACATTAGCGGCTTAAATTCAATATTATGAAAAAAGCACTATTCGTTATCGCCTTTGCAATGGCCACTCAATTTGGTTTTGCCCAGGACGATGCATACAAGAAAGATGTCATGAAAGTCATTGAGCTCAATGGCTCGGCGGCGCAGATGAAGATGGCGAAAGACCAAATCCTGAAAATGATCCCGGCCGAGAAGCAGGCCGCTTTCCTCGTGGAGTTCGACGCATCGTTGCCTTCGCTTTATGACAAGCTCGTAAAGGTTTATAATGAGGTGTACACCAAGGACGATATCAAGGCCATCCTGGCGTTTTACGAGACACCGATCGGCAAAAAGATGACCGCCAAGTCCGGCGAAATTGCCGAGAAATCACAGGCAGCCGGCCAGGAATGGGGCATGGGCCTTCAGGCAATGATGATGAAATACATGCAGTAAGATCTTTTACCAATAAATGAGCCCGGTTTTTACCGGGCTTTTTTATTTTACCGAAAGTCTTGCCAAATAATCATAGTGCGTGCCGTCAATGACTTTTTCACATATCAGGCCGCAGGCGCCGGCGTACTGTTGCATTAGATCGAAAGGTACGTAGAGCCAGGGAAAGGGAACTTCTTCAATCCCCTTGTAGCTAAGGTAAAAAATCAATTCGCCGTAAAACCCTTCGGCCGGGATGCGGTAGCTGCCGTCTTTTTCCTCGAACATATAAATGATGTCCGAACTGTCGATCAGAATCTGGCCGCCGGGCGCCATGAGCGATTTCAGTTTTAAAAGGAAATCGGGGAGTTTATCGATTTTACCGCAAATTCCTGTCCCGTTCATGAGTAGCAGGATGGTGTCAAATCGGCCGTCCATCTGCATTATGTCTGCTACCGCGGCATTCCTGACACCACGCAACCTTGCCGTTTCAACGGCATTGGGCGAGATGTCGATGGCTGTCACCGAAAGGTCCCGCGCCTGCAATTCGAGGGCATGGCAACCCGAACCGCAACCCACGTCCAGGACCGTTCCGCGTGACAATTCGATCGCCTTTTGCTCGATGGAAGGCATCTCGTCAAAAGTGCGGAAGAGATATTTTACATCGAGTTCATCATCATCCGAAATGGACGTACTGGTCATCAGTTTTCCCCTGAATTTTCCGAGCTGATGATCAAGCATCGCCCTGCCCAAAATATCTTTCATCGGTTTTGCATAATTTTGCCGGATGGACAAGCGGATCGTGCAGCTGGCGGCAATGGCCAAAGATAAGCATCAGGAAAACAGGAAGTATTTTGAAAAGCTAAAAAAGAAGGTTCCCAAAAACCTTGATTTGGTGATGCAGGAGCTACATGCCGATGAATTCGCGTCCACCGATTGCCTGACGTGCGCCAATTGCTGCAAGACAACAGGCCCGCTGTTTACCGACAACGATGTCGAGCGGATTTCAAAACACCTCAAAAAAAAACCGCAGCAATTCATTGTCGAATTCCTGCGGGTTGATGAAGATGGCGACCGGGTTTTGAAACAGGCGCCGTGTGCTTTTTTGACTTCCGACAATTATTGCCTGATCTACGATGTCCGGCCCAAGGCGTGCCGGGAGTATCCCCACACCGATCGGAAAAAGTTTCAGCAAATTGCCAACCTGACACTTAAGAATGTCGAGATGTGCCCGGCGGCGTACAATATTGTGGAACGGATGAAGAAGCGCCTTCCGCTCTAGACGAACATGTGTTCCTCATTGAGATGCCGGTTTTCATTGGTTTTGCCTACTTTTTCGGCAAGTGAATTCAGCCATTGCTCAACGTATTCCAGCATTTTCTCCAGCCATTTTTTTCCCTCGGTCATATATTCGAGCGCGGTATCCAGGAAAGAATCAATCGTGGACAAAAGCCCCTTGATCTTGTCCAGGTAATGAAGAATTGTTTCGGCAGTTTTCATGGTCGTCGGTTTTAATTGTTTATCCTCACTAAAATAAGGATTTGCCGCGCGAGTCCCTGCTAAAGTTTTCTTATAATTTGTGCCCGTCAGTTTGGATAGAGGAGGTATTTGGCCCGAATGGATTTGAACTCTGCCAGCCCGGCGGCCCAGCTTTTCCGGATTTCACCCTCCGTCATGCCGGATTCGATCTGAGCCCGCAATTCGGGCGTGCCGGCCAGTTTGACAAAGAAATTATTGAAGAATGTTTTTCTGTCTGCCGTCTTATTATACGCCTCGAGGAGCCACTTGATTTCCAATTTTTCAAGACGGCGGTGCGTGGAAAGGTCTTCGCCGTAGCAGATCTTTCCGTTGTGCATGGGGTCCTTGGCGCCCTCATTGGGTTTTGGCGTAAACGAAAAGCCCGTGTCCGGCAGATAAGGTGACCCGTAAACCTGGAATTGCTTGTTGGTGCCGCGGCCAACGCTTACATTGGTCCCTTCGAAAAAGCAAAGGCTTGCATACAGGTTGACCGCCTGGTCGTTCGGGAGGTTTGGCGAAGGCTTGACGGGTAGCGAATAGGCCATGTCGCGGGAATAATTGGCGCAGGGAATCACGGTGAGTTTCAGTCCGTCGGCTTTTGCCCATTTTTCGCCGAGGATCATTTTTCCGTATTCGCCAATGGTCATCCCGTGCAGCACCGGTATGGGGTGCATGCCGACGAAACTCTTGTGGGCAGCGACGAGAACCGGCCCGTCGATTATGCCTTTGTTGGGGTTCGGACGATCCAGTATGATGAGCGGAAGATCACTTTCGGCGCAAGCCTCCATAACATAATGCAGCGTAGAAATGTAGGTATAGAACCGCGCGCCCACGTCCTGAAGGTCAAATAGTATGACGTCGATGTTTTCCAATTGGCCCCGCGAAGGTTTCTTGTTGTCGCCGTAAAGTGAAATTATCGGCAAATTGGTTTTGGTGTCGCGCCCGTCCCGAATGGCTTCGCCGGCATCGGCAGTTCCCCTGAAGCCGTGTTCGGGAGCAAAAATCGCGGTGAGATTGACCTCTTTGGAAAGCAGGAAATCAACGATGTGTCCCGAACTCACGGTTCCGGTCTGGTTGGTGACAATGCCGACCCGTTTGCCTTTGACAAGGTTCTGGTATTGATCGAACCGTTCGGCCCCCACAATAATTTTCGCGATGGCGGGCCCGGGTTTAGGGGTGCTGGCCTGGGGCGAATTTCCGCAGCCCAGACACAGGACCGCGAGGAATAAAACCGTATTTTTGAGCCTGGCCATTGGCCTAAGATTGTTTAATCGCAACTGCATCGTGTGGATTTAGAGTATTTTATCGCGCGCCGACTTTCCAACGCCAAAGAGCATAAAAGTAGTATTTCGGCACCAATAATAAAAATCGCGGTTTCGGCGGTTGCCATCGGCATGGTGATGATGATCGTCTCCATTGCGACGGGCATCGGGTTGCAGGAGAAAATCCGGAGCAAGGTTTCGGCATTCAACGGGCACATCCAGATTTCAAATTACGACGACAACCAGTCTGAAGTCAGCCTCGTGCCCATCTCGATGCGGCAGGAATTCTATCCCAAATTCACTGGGGTCGACGGGATCCGGCATATTCAGGCGGTCGCGGCAAAGGCCGGGATCATCCGGACCGAGGATGCGTTTGAAGGGATTATCTTTAAGGGAATCGGCAAGGATTACGATTTCGATATCATCAGGGAGTATCTGGTGGCAGGCAAAATGCCCGATGTGAACGGAAAGCTGAACGACCAGGTCCTGATGTCTGAATTTCTGGCAAACCGGCTTCATCTGAAGGTCGGCGATAAATTCAACACCTTTTTCATGAAGGAATCGCAAAGCAAGCTTCCGAATTTGCGGGTGTTCAGGCTGACGGGGATTTATAGTTCCGGTTACAGGGAATTTGACGGCGCTTATATCATCGGAGATATCCGGCATGTCCAGCGCATCAATCGGTGGAAGCCCGATCAAGTGGGCTCTTTCGAGGTTTTTATAGACGATTTTGACCAGATTTCGCAAAAGGGCGAGGAGGTTTATTACCAAACGGGTTCCGAATTGAATACCGAAACCATCGTGGACAAGTATGCCTATATATTTGATTGGCTCCGGCTTTTTGACTTTAATATTATCGTGATCCTGGGCGTGATGATCATGGTGGCGACCATCAACATGATCGTGGCCCTGCTCGTCCTGATCCTGGAACGTACGCAGATGATCGGGATTTTGAAGGCGCTGGGCGCGGGGAACGCCTCGGTCCGAAAGATATTTTTGTATAACGCACTGCATCTCATTGTCCGCGGATTGTTTTGGGGGAATCTGATCGGCATCGGCCTGCTGGTGATTCAACGGGTGACGGGGATCGTCAAACTTAATCCCGAAAATTATTACGTGACCGAAGCTCCGGTTTATTTCAATTGGTTCTACATTCTGTTGCTGAACGTGGGCACGGTGGCGATTTGTTTGTTGGTACTGATCATTCCGTCGATGGTGATTTCGAGGATTTCGCCGGCGAAGTCGATCAGGTTTGAGTGAGGATATTGTCGCGTGTCGAATGTCGAATGTCGAACGGAGCTGCTCGAGGTCATATCAATATCTATTAATGTTCATTCGCTTTTTGGACATTTTAGTTTCTCCAATGTCCTCGATTAGCGCAAGACAAACTGAAAGCTGAAAGCTCACAGCTGACAGCTCAAGTTTAATCCTTGCAATTGAGCTCATTAGCATTATCGCCAAAAAATATTTCAAAAAAACCTTCGTTATCCCTTGCACAAATGAAAAAGCGGCGTACTTTTGCACCCGCATTCAGGGAGTTCTTTTACATGTTGAGGGTTTGTCTTTACGGGGGTTGTTGAAAACTCATTTGTTAAAGATTTGGAATTACGGGAAAGGCGGGATTATCTTTGCAACCCGCAAAACCGGCCCGCGGGGATGATGAAAAAATATTTTCAAAATCCCTTGCCAAAGTAAAAAGAAGTCGTACTTTTGCACCCGCTTTGAGAACGACAGTTTAAAAGCGAAAAACAAGAAGACACGTTCATAGACATATTGGATTGACAGCACTTTTTAAGGGAGACCTTAGAAAGAAGCAGAGAGTAAGAAAGAATACGTTAGAATAAGACCATGAGGTCGGATTAAAGATTTGCCGTAAATTTTAATAATATACGATGAAGAGTTTGATCCTGGCTCAGGATGAACGCTAGCGGCAG
>JAEWCF010000020.1 GCA_023390775.1 Bacteroidota bacterium
CCCTTGGTCACCTGGATGCTCTCCACCCAGGTACCAGGCGTGAAAGACAATCCATAGGCCTGGGAGGCCCCGCGCACCGAAGGTATATTTTCCTCGGTGATCAACAAATAGGGACTCGTGAGGCCCAACATCCTGATTTGCCTGGTGCCGGTAAGCGCGTCGGAGAAATTGACATCGATGGACGGGTTGGTCTCAAAGCTTTCGGCGAGGTTGCAGCAGGCGGCCTTCAAAAGTTCCTTGCTGGTCATGGTGGCCGTATTGGCGGTGACCGAATAGGATTTGCGGATACCCTTGGAATTGGTCTTTACCTGAATTTCCTGTAATGTATCCTGAGCTGAAATCGACATCGACGCCATGATGAGCATCAATGCCAGAAATGATTTATGCATAAGTCGATTTATTGTTTTTTAAACTGGTTATCAGAAAAAAAACAATGAATCAGGCGTAGAAAATAAGTTGCTTGTAGAGTTTGAAAAGTGGGGGCGCATGCGGCGTATAGCGGTAGGTGCGCCGTTTTTCGACAACCGGGAGATCATGGGCCGCGAAAAGGGAAACCGCCTCAACGGGTTCGACGTACGGAGCGTCAAGATCGAGGAAGAACGATTTGACCACCACCTCGGGCTGGTCCTGCATGTCGACTACCTTGTCACTGCAACAAGCCTTGTGGTCTTTGGCGGCCTTCGCGCAGCACGCTTTCGGCTCTGCCGGCTTCTCGCAAGCCTCGGTAGGCGCGGCGCCTATGGAAACCGATGCGATCTTCTCACCGCAATAATGCACATTGAATGCAAAACCTCCATTGCACACCAGGAGCAGGCACGCAAGCAACATAGAGGTGAATTTTTGCATTTTCATGCAGCAAAACTAAGAAATTTCACCGGCAGAACTCCAAATTATATCTTAAAATCAAAGGTTTAAACGTTCCCCCTTCTGCACCGCCGAAACATCATACCCGAATTCTTTCCCGATAGCCTCGGCCAGGGCGCGTGATGCCTGAGGCTCTCCGTGCACCAGCCGCACCGTTGAACCCGAAATCTTTACTCTCGAAAGCCACTTCAATAAATCCCCTTGATCCCCGTGTGCCGAAAGCCCTTCGATCTGGACGACATTCGCCCGTACGGGATAATATTTTCCCCGTATTTTGATCTGATCTTCCCCTTCCAGCAATTGCCGGCCCCTCGTGCCTTCGGCCTGGAAACCGATCATCACGATGCAGGTTTTGGGATTGTCAAGGTAATGTTCCAAGTAGGAAAGTACACGGCCACCCGTAAGCATGCCGCTTGCCGCGATGACGACCTTGGGTTGCGGATCGAAAATGGTTTCGATCGTTTCACTGTACGCCATATTGGCGATGAAAAGATCGCACATTCCCCGGAATTCCTCGGGATTGAGTTTGTGCCACCTCCTATGGTTGGCCATGATCGCCAGCATATCGGCACCCATGGGAGTATCGAGAACGAAAGGCACATCGGGTAACCGGTCTTCCATCCTGAGTTTCCAGAGCAGGTACATCAGCGTCTGCGCCCGTCCTACCGCAAAACCGGGAATGATGACCGTTCCCCCGGCCCGAAGCGCATTCCCCACTACGGCCTCCAACAGGATCAAAGGGTCCTCCTCCGGATGAAGGCGGTCGCCATACGTGCTTTCCATAATGACAGCATCGGCCGGGGCGGGAACCTCGGGGGCCAGCATCAGCGGATCGTCATCCTGGCCAATGTCGCCGGAAAACACCACCGTCCTGCCACCGGCACTCAAAAGGATGCTGCAGGCGCCCATAATATGCCCCGAGTTCGTAAAGACAGCATAAGCATCGTTGGTCAGGCGCACTTTTATTTCTGGATCGACCGCTTTAAGCATCGGGAAAATGCGGCGGGCGTCCTCAAGCCGGTACAGGGGACGCGCCGGATGATGACGGGAATATTCTCCACGATTGGCCATTTCGGCTTCCTCTTCCTGGATCTTCGCGCTATCCTCAAGAATCAGTTTCACGATTTCCTTTGTGGGTGCCGAACAGAAGATATCGCCGCGAAAACCTTCCGAAACCAGCTTGGGAAGAAGCCCGCAGTGATCCAGATGCCCATGCGTGAGCAAAACGCAGTCGATGGAGGCCGGGTCGAACGCAAAGGGTTCGCGGTTGCGCAGCCGAAGCTCCTTCAGGCCCTGGAACATTCCGCAATCCACCAAAAGGCGGAGGTTATCGGCCTCCACCAACGTGAGCGATCCGGTAACCGTACCGGCAGCCCCCAAAAATGTAATCTTCATCTCGTTCCGTGTTTTAGTGCCGATGCCTCTTCCAATATTCTCTGTATGCGGCCGGGGGGCATCTCCAAGTGTTCAAGGGCACCGCTCTCGGCCGAAAGCTCGCGCGCCAAAATGAAATCGCTCCTTAGCAGGAATTCCTTTTCGGCCATCGTGAGCGTCGTCATTGCGGTCACGGGATACAGGTTTCGGCCATCGTTCATCGACCGCAAATTTTTTCCGGGCGGATAATCCCAACTCAGTACCTCGAGCCCGCTGCATCCGGCAAAGGCGATCGCATCGGCAGTAAACCGGTTGTTGGTCACGATCCTGCACGAAGATATATGATCCTCATCGCCGAAGATCTTGTGCGGACGGGACTTGAGGTCGTTATAACGCGAAAGGATATACATCGGAACCTTTACATCCGAAGCGCTTTCCCTTCTCGAATGGAATTTGCACTCGACGATGCCGATTCCATCATTCCCCTGCAACGCGACATCGATCTCGTGGGAAACGCAACGGCCCTGCAAAGTGATGTTGGTTCGGGTTGAATAGCCGTGATCGGCAAAAATGCGGCCGACGTACTTTTCAAAGTAAAAACCTGCAGGGCCCAGGAGCCTGATCGCCTCGCGCAGGTTGTACCGCGCCGCCGATGCCGCCGAACTCCCCTTCAGCATCCTGAAAGCCGTTTTGTAGATCTGCCTGGTCGACATGTTTGGGCGGAGTTGCGCCTGTATGGCCGAGACAATGTCTTCCACGAGGCCCTGGCCGGCACCGGAGCGCAACATCGATTGCCGAAGCTTCCCGGCATCGAACGCCTCCAATTCCCCCGAGTGTTTGCGTATTTTCATTTCGAAAGCCTGTTCTGGTATATGAATGCCGGGATAAACAAGAGCAGGAGCAGCGGCTGGATCAGGAACCTGCGGACGTAAAAGAGCGCCATTTTTTCTTGAGGCGCGTATTGGGCCAACAGGAAAAATGCGAGGCAGAGCACGGCAAAAAACAACAGGTAGAGCACCGCTGCAAAGACCATTTGGGGCCTGGACCTGAAAATGGCGTACAGGATCGCAAGCGATATTGCCGTGTTTATCCAGTACCTCAAAAAGAAGTTGGCCATCAATCGGAAAGCGTCATATTCCGGTATCGGGACCGAATAAAAATCCCGCGCGAAATAGCTGCGGAACGGGTCGTAGAACAACCATTCAAAATACCGCACGAGTGCCAATGCCGTCACCAGGCCGATCAGCGGCAAAACGGCCCGGCGGAAATTACCGGCGGCGCGCATGATTGGAAAATTTGTTGACCCAGACCACCCACAGCAAGAATACGACGCTGTAGATCGCCAGCGGGAAGACCACGCCATGAAGGAGGTGTTCTTGGTCAGGCCAGTAAAAAAGGGCGGCGCAAAGCAAGGCGATCCGCACTATGTTCAAAAGGTAAATAACGATCACCCCGCCGAGGATAAAGAGCCCGGTGGCAATGAACTTTCCCGCGAACGCCACGACAAACGAAGCAAAGAGGATCATGACGCTCACAGCGTTGCAGCCCTCGACGATCCTGGCCACGTACCTGTTGTAATACGTGAGCCTGACCCAGGGCTTGCCGGGTTCGGGGATGACCTGTGAATTTGCGCCCATCATCCCGATGGCGCCCTGAGATTGCCGGGCTACCGCAAAGGTGACTGGATCCACGCTTCCCCGAAATTCGTATGGCCGTAAATACACGGTGTACAGTACAGTCAAAAGCGCGTAGGTGCCAAAAAATTTCGCAAGGAAAATCAGGAACGGACGATAGGCCTTGAACAGTTGCACGGTTCTTTTTTAACAAAGCTATATAATTTTAAGGTGGCTTATTAAAGTACTTTTGTAAAAAATCTCCACCCATGACCTTTGAAGAACTCAAGCCCAAAGTCAACGACATCATCACCAATGTCAACACGCTGAGGGACGAGAAATTGCAGAAAATCTGCCATCTCCTGCATGATAATATCGATTATTATGACTGGGTTGGATTCTATTTCCGCAATGGGGACAAGGAGGAGCTTGTGCTGGGCCCTTACGTGGGCGAGGCGACCGATCATACCGTCATCCCTTTTGGGAAAGGCATTTGCGGCCAGGTGGCGGTCTCCAATAAGAATTTTGTCGTGCCGGACGTCAGCGCCCAGGACAATTACATCGCGTGCAGCCTGACGGTAAAATCTGAAATCGTGGTGCCGTTGTTTGTGGGCGGCAAAAACATCGGCCAGATCGACATCGATTCGGATGTCATCGATGCCTTCAGCGAAGCGGACGAACGATTCCTCGAATACGTCAACGCCGAGGTGTCGACCCTCTTTTCCGCATCCGAATAATTTCGGAACCATTCCTTGCACCTTTTAAAAATAAGCGTATCTTTGCGCCCGTATCCGAAAACCGGATGCTACATAAAAATCATTTAAAGAATATTGGCATGTACTTGACTAAAGAAGTAAAGCAGGAGATTTTCGCCAAGCACGGCGGTTCTGCGACCAACACGGGTTCGGCTGAAGGCCAGATCGCCCTGTTCACACACCGGATCAACCATTTGACGGAGCACCTGAAGAAAAACCGACACGACTTCAACACCGAGCGTTCGCTTGTGAAGCTGGTAGGAAAAAGGCGCTCGCTGCTCGATTACCTGAAGAAGACCGAGATCAACAGGTATCGTGAAATCATCAAGGAATTGAATATCAGGAAATAATCAATGCTAAAGAGGTGCCGACGCGCCTCTTTTTGTTTTACATATTTTGCAGAAAAAGTTTGGTTTTTCATTGGGCAACTACAACAACAACACAACAACCACCCATTGTTTAATCAAGAATTAGGATTTTATGATTCCAAATGTCAAAAAGGAAGTCATCGATCTGGGAGATGGACGAAGCATCTCGATCGAGACAGGCAAACTTGCCAAGCAGGCCGACGGTTCGGTGGTTGTCCAGATGGGCGACTGCATGCTGCTCGCCACCGTGGTATCGGCGCGTAAATCGGCACCCGGCATTGATTTTTTACCCCTCACGGTAGATTACCGCGAGAAATTTGCCGCAGCGGGACGGTTCCCGGGCGGATTCTTTAAAAGGGAGGCGCGCCCGAGCGATGCCGAGATCCTCACCATGAGGCTCGTTGACCGCGTGTTGCGCCCGCTTTTCCCGGATGATTACCACGCGGAAACGCAGGTGATGATCCAGTTGATGTCTCACGACGAAAACGTCATGCCCGATTCATTGGCGGGACTTGCCGCCTCTTCGGCGTTGGCTTTGTCCGACATTCCGTTCGAGACCCTGATTTCCGAAGTACGCGTGGGCCGTATCGATGGACAATTCATCGTCAACCCAAGCCGTGAGCAATTGCAGAATTCCGACATCGACATGATGATCGGCGCTTCAAAGGATTCGATCGCGATGGTCGAGGGCGAGATGCGCGAGATCTCGGAGAAGGACATGGTCGAGGCCATCAAATTTGCGCACGAAGCCATCAAGCAGCAAATCGCCGCACAGGAAAGGCTTCAGTCGGCCGTTGGCAAGAAGGAGATCCGTGAATATGACATGGATCGCCAGGACGACGATATCAAAGCCAAAGTATTCGAACTCTCATACGACAAGTTCTATGAAGTTGCGAAATCGGCATCGGCCAAACACGAGCGTTCGGAGAAATTCAGCGAGATCAAGGAAGAGGTCAAGGCCGCTTTCACCGATGAGGAATTGCTCGAGAACGCTGACCTGATCAGCCGTTACCTTTACAAGTCGCAGAAAGAGGCCGTACGCAACGTCGTATTGGATCTTGGCGTAAGGCTCGACGGGCGCAAGACCACCGACATCCGCCCCATCTGGTGCGAAGTCGATTACCTGCCGCGCGTCCACGGTTCGGCGGTATTTACACGGGGTGAGACACAGGCATTGGCGACGGTAACTTTGGGAACCTCACGCGAGGCCAACCAGATCGATTCGCCATCGGAACAGGGAGAGGAAACTTTCTACCTGCATTATAATTTCCCACCATTCTCAACCGGTGAAGCCAAGCCTTTGCGCGGGACTTCACGCCGTGAGGTCGGACACGGAAACCTGGCACAGCGCGCGCTCAAGAACATGATTCCCGCAGAGAACCCGTACACCATCCGCGTAGTTTCGGAAGTACTGGAATCAAACGGTTCATCATCGATGGCAACAGTTTGCGCCGGAACGCTCGCCCTTATGGATGCGGGTATCCAGATGACCAAGCCGGTTTCGGGTATCGCGATGGGACTTATCTCAGATTCTAAGACAGGCCGCTGGGCGGTACTTTCGGATATTTTGGGAGACGAAGACCACCTCGGCGACATGGACTTTAAGGTAACCGGTACCAAGGACGGCATCACCGCTTGCCAGATGGACATCAAGATTGACGGGCTCGCCTATGACATCATGGAACAGGCGCTCGATCAGGCTCGTGCGGGAAGGCTGCACATCCTCGAAAAACTTATCGAGACGCAGGCCGCACCGCGCGAGGACGTGAAGAAATTCGCACCTAAGATCGTCAAGACATCAATCCCGGGAGCTTTCATCGGAGCGCTTATCGGGCCTGGCGGAAAGGTCATCCAGGAACTCCAGAAACTCACCGGTACGACCATCGTCATCAACGAGGTCAACGAGATCGGCGAAGTGGAGATCCTTGGAAGCCCCGACGGCATCCAGCAGGTCATGGACAAGATCGAATCGATCATCTTCAAACCGACCGTCGGCGAGACTTACGAAGTGCGCGTGATCAAGCTGCTCGATTTTGGAGCTGTTGTCGAATATACCCAGGCGCCTGGCAACGAAGTGTTGCTGCACGTGTCGGAACTGGCATGGGAGCGCACCGAAAACGTGACCGACGTCGTGAACATGGGAGACGTGTTCAATGTGAAATACATCGGGATCGACCCTAAAACGAGGAAAGAGAAAGTGTCCAGGAAGGCGCTTCTTCCACGCCCTCCGAGGGACGAGAACGCACCGCCGCGCGAAGACCGTGGCCCACGGCGCGACGACAGGCGTGATGGCCGACGCGATGACCGCCGCGATGGTCGCCGTGACGACAGGCGTGATGACAGGCGTGACCGTCCCCGTGACGACCGCCGCGAGGACCGCCCAAGGGAGGAACGACCGGCTCAGGACCGTTCCGAGGGCACCGAAGAATCACAAGGTTAATTTAAACAAAACCCCGACCGAGAGGCCGGGGTTTTTCTTTTACGAGTTGTAGGATAATCTCTAAAAAATATTTAAGTTAGCATTTCATTAACTATTTTATAACCGCGTTTCATGGCCATTTCGTTCCGAAACCTTTTTCTTGCCTCGGCGTTCATTTCACTCCTGTCCATTTTTGTCATTGCATCGTGCTCGAGCGATGACTCCGATGGGGTGTCACTAAGTGATTCGGCCGAAGCCATCGCCGAATACGACAACACCAATTTCGGGCTGTACAAGGGAATTTTCGTGGGTTCGTCGGGCGTCGTGGAAATCAATATCGCAAACGACGGCGAAGTGAACGCAATGATGGTCATCGATGGCCGGAAGTATAATTTCAGCACGGATCAATCGGTTCCCCTGGGCCAGCCAATCGAAAACCTAACGTTCACGAGCGGAGACAATTCGTTTGATTTCAGCGTCACCGAGACCGGACAAAACCCTCAGATATCCAACATCGACATCCAGGGCCACCCTAACCCCGCGACCGAGATCCTGAAGGAGTACTCGACCCTTCATGTGAAGTGTTTCCAGGGAACATTTTCGGGTGATGACGCGGGTGTTTTCAACATGGTCCAGATCGGGGAGGAATTCTACGGGATTGCACGTCCCACCGGCACGACCGAATCGCTTTGGATCAATGCCCAGATTTCGGGCACGGCCCTCACGGGAGCCTTCGAGGGCGGGACGTTTTCGGGAAACCTCAATGGAAATACGCTCAGCGGAACCTGGGCCAACAGTTTTGCCGAGACGGGAACCTGGACCGGCAAACGCAAACTTTAATAACCAAAACCAAATCTGATAATGAAAAAGTTATTCCTTCTGGCCCTCATCACCTTTATGACGGCCTGCTCTTCAAGTGATGACGACAACAATAATCCGCCCGTGACATCCGATGTGGACAATTCCGGCCTTTCCATGGTCCCCGATGCCGTAATCGAATACAACGACAGCAATTTCGGGTATTACAAGGGCGTCATAACGGGATCGTCGGGCAATATCGAGCTCAATCTTTACAATGACGGCGAGGTTTGGGCGAAAGTGGTCCTCGACGGCGTGACCTATAATTTTACGACCACCGAAACCGCAAACCTGAACGAAGCGGTCTCCGGGCTCACATTTACGAGCGGAAACAATTCATTTGATTTTAACGTGGCGGCCGACGGGACCAACCCGATGATCACCAACCTGAACCTTGAGAACCATCCCTTCGCCTTTGCCGAAATCATCAAGGAATACTCGGATGCACTGGTGCGCGCTTATGAAGGGACGTTCAACGGCGACAGCAGCGGCACTTTCAATGTGCTGCGCATCGAAAATATGCTGTACGGCCTGGCACAGGTCAATGGAGCCGAGGATTCGACCTGGGTCGAGGGCAGCATCGGCACGAACCTGCACATCGACGGCGATATCGAGGACGGCACTTTCAACGGATTCGTCAACGGCTCCATCCTCTACGGAAGCTGGCAAACCTCGGATGAGAACGGCGAATGGACCACGACCCGGTCGTTGTAAATATCCTTCACAACAAATCGGCACCGCATGCGTTAATGTGGTGCCGATCTTTTTTTTGCCTTGTTTGTAACAAAAAGTGATGGCCTTGCGTAGAACATCGGTATCCCCTAAAAAAATCTAATTCCCATACATGAGACAACTTAAAATTACCAAGCAGGTAACCAACCGTGAAACTGCTTCCCTGGACAAGTACCTGCAAGAAATAGGAAAAGTTGACCTTATCACCGCCGACGAAGAGGTGGAACTCGCACAAAGAATCAAAGCCGGAGATCAAAAAGCACTGGAAAAGCTTACCAAGGCCAACCTGCGTTTCGTGGTTTCGGTTGCCAAACAGTACCAGAACCAGGGACTTACCCTTCCTGATTTGATCAACGAAGGAAACCTTGGCCTGATCAAGGCTGCGCAACGATTTGACGAGACCCGCGGTTTCAAATTCATTTCGTATGCGGTTTGGTGGATCCGCCAGTCGATCCTCCAGGCCCTCGCCGAACAGTCGCGTATTGTCCGCCTCCCGCTCAACAAGATCGGGTCGATCAACAAGATCAACAAGATGTACGCGCTTTTGGAGCAGTCCAACGAGCGCCCGCCGTCTGCAGAGGAGATCGCGAAGGAACTGGACATGACCGTGAACGACGTCAAGGAGAGCATGAAGAATTCCGGCCGCCATCTTTCAATGGATGCGCCTCTGGTTGAAGGTGAAGATTCAAACCTTTACGACGTGCTTCGTTCGGGCGAATCGCCAAACCCGGACCGCGAATTGATCCACGAGTCGCTTCGCACCGAAATCGAGCGATCGCTTGAGACACTGACCCCTCGCGAGGCCGATGTGGTAAGGCTTTACTTCGGGTTGGGCGACCAGCATCCTATGACTTTGGAGGAAATCGGCGAGACTTTTGACCTGACCCGAGAGCGTGTCCGCCAGATCAAGGAAAAGGCGATCCGCAGGTTGAAACACACCTCCCGAAGCAAGATCCTCAAGACTTATCTGGGTTAATTTTCCCAAAATTTTGGTCTAAAATTGTAAAATTTACGTATGTTTGGATTTTGGGAACAGAATTTGAACTCTACATAGCACAACAGTCTGATTAACTGTTCGTTTTTTGATTGATGATTGAAACTCCGGCTGATTACCGGAGTTTTGTTTTTTACATACATAGGTCATCAATGCTACACTTCGTTGCGCATACCTGAAGCCCACCGGGCTTCCTCCTTTTAATTTCAAATGGTCAGTTCGCATTAGGAAATCCATTCCATTATGGATATTGGTTCATGCTCGGGTACCGGAGTTTTGTTTTTTATAATAGTGACGAATGTCGCACGTCGAATGTCGAAAGTCAAAAAAGCAAAGTCCAAAGACGAAAGGCCTAATATGGCAAATTAGCCCCTATGTTAATGGACTGGATCTATCCATAGTAACGTTCCATTTATGTTTAAATGGCTGACCACATAGTATAATGATTAAACGAAATCAAACTGACAGCTGACAACTGAATGCTATCAAGTACTGAAGACTGATGACTGATGACCGACGACTGACGACTGATTAGTATCTTTGCCCCAAACAACACACTATGCAAACTTTAATTGCCCCATCGGTCCTCGCCGCCGATTTTGCCAATCTCCAACGGGATATTGAAATGGTCAATGCCAGCGACGCCGACTGGTTCCACATCGACATCATGGACGGCGTTTTCGTGCCTAACATTTCCTTTGGAATGCCGGTGCTGGAAGCTATCGGGAAACACGCCAAAAAGCCCCTCGACGTCCACCTGATGATCGTTGATCCGGACCGGTACATCAAGACCTTTGCAGCACTGAACGCCGCCGTTTTGACGGTTCATTTCGAAGCCTGCACCCATTTGCACCGGACACTCCAAGCCATTCGGGCCGAAGGCATGAAGGCAGGCGTGGCGCTCAATCCGCATACTCCCGTGTCGGTTTTGGAAGACATCATTGCAGACATCGACCTGGTTTGCGTAATGAGCGTCAACCCGGGTTTCGGCGGGCAATCCTTTATCGAGAATACCTATGAAAAAGTCCGACGGCTCAAGGCGCTTGTAACTGAGAAAAGGTCCAATGCCATGATCGAAATTGACGGCGGCGTCACAAACAAAAACGCAAAGCAACTGGCATCGGCCGGAGCGGACGTTCTCGTGGCCGGAAATTTCGTGTTCCGGGCCGATGACCCGACGGCGACCATCCGCGACCTGAGAAATATGCTCGCATAAAAAAAGCCACCTTTTGGGTGGCTTTCATTTTCTTGGTGCAAAGATTATTTCTTGATGAACTTCTTCACCGCAACCTCGTTGCCCGATTTGACCTGCAGCAGGTAGTGGCCCGGTGCAAGGTCGGAGACATTGATGGTTTCAAAACCCGATGTAATCGTGCGCACGGTGCGCCCTGCAATGTCGATGATTGCCATTGAATCGGCGGTAACATCCGTTGGCAAACTAACGTTCAAGTTGCTTCCAACCGGGTTTGGATAAACCGAAATTTTAGCCGAAAACGAATTGTTTGCAACGGCCAGGTTTACCTCTCCGGAGATTTTGAACGGCACTTCCTGGTTGAAGTCGGGAGCCGTGGAGGGATTTCCGGAATCAACGAGCGGCGCCCAACCCAAAACGGCCGGAACTGTTGTCGTTGCGATTACGTTTTGCTTGCCATTGGCACCCGGAAGCCCGCGGATTCCCTGGATCGTCACCGGAGGAACAAACAGGGCTCCATCGTTGGCGGCGTGCACCTGGAAAACTACCCAGTAAGTTCCGGGATCCAGAGTTACGGCGAGGTCGCCCACAAATCGGTAAATCTTGCGGGTAGTTCCCTGAACGGTACCCGGCGATGGCGTGGTCGTGTTGAAAATCCTGTACATCAGGGCATCGCCGCTTGCATTGACGTTCAATACATTTGTCGTCATGTTTCCGGCGACCAAAGTACCTCCATTTTGCGGATCGCCGTTAAAAACCTGGATGCGCAAAGCGTCGATAGGCAATCCGAGCCCCGTGAAGCCGGTCTGGTATCCAAAAAATTCAAATTGGGTAATCGCCCACTGCTCGCCCGCAGGTACGGTAAAATCGTCCGCCAGCTGGAAATTCACGGTGTTTGCCGTGTTGTAGATCGCACTGTATCCCGCGTTGGTGTTGGATTCGGTGGTATTGCCGGCCTCGCTTTGGGCCTCGCTCCAGGTATATCCGGTGGGTGCCGCAACGCCGCTGGCGGTAGTTGGCCCCGTGGAGAGTCCGCCGTTGTCGTAGATTTGTGCCGACACGGACGATCCGGCCAACAGGGCGCCCAGGCATACCATGCCCTTCATGCCCGAAAAAGTAATTTTCTGAATCATAGTTGTTATGGTTTTAATTTCTCCGAAATATACAAAGAAACCTATGCGAAAAACATCGATCGCAACCCACATATGAACAACGATGTTGACAATTTATTCAGAGCGCATCGTGGTGATCGGGATCGAAATTGATCATCCGCCTCACGTTTTCATAAAGTTCTGGGAATTCACGGCTAAAGCGCGAAGGCGTCTCGAAAAAGTGCTCAAGGATCACGGCCAGGAACTCAAATTGATTGGTATAGGCGTAAATCCGGAAGTATTCCGAATCAACCAACCTCTTTGCGTTCGGCGGATGCGTCACCTCGCGAATGATCGCGTGGTATCGGTCGGCGAAGATCGATGCACTGGCATCCCTGCTGTTGAGCCCGTGGTAATGCAGCGCATGGGTAAATTCGTGGATGCCGAGATTGAGGTTATCGGAACCCTCCGCCATTCCCTGCTGGAAATGCTCCCATGAAAAGACGATTGCGCCCAATTGCGGATTGAACTCACCCTTGTGTTCCGCATCGCTGATGGTGGACCTGTAGGACCCGGGATAGACGATGATTCGCTCAAAAGCGCGGGTGCGGTAATGCCTCATGCCAAAGGTAAGCATCACGTACGTCGAGGCAATCAGGATCCTGACGCGGTCATCGATGACCTGCCCTCCCTGCCCGTGAATCGGATAAGTGACGATAAAAGTGGCGACCCGGTGTTCAAAATAGCGCTTCCTGCGCGCCGACAGCCTTCGGTAGAAAGCAAATTCCTGCCGGAGCACCGAAGTTTGCCCGGCCGATAACTTTTTCCTGAGTGGATAAAAATGAACATAGATCGGTTTACCCGTGACCATGATGTAAAGCGGCTCCACCGCAATATTGAGGAACCGGTATAGGAACAGGGCGCCGCTCAGCCCCATGATCAAAAGCAATCCGATCCCCGAAATATCTTCCATCGGGCCAATATACCAAAATTGCGACGGGTCCACAGTTCTTAATATTAAAATAAAGCGGGCGCGTCATTGGGCGATTTAAACTAATTTTAAGTTTTACTCCACCCCATGGCAACGACCGCGCTGAAAATCGATCGGAAAAAATCAGGAAATCCATTTCTCGACGATGTCCATGAAGGTCTAAGTGCCGCTGCGAAATACATTCCTCCCAAATATTTTTATGATGCCGAAGGCGACCGGCTGTTTTCCAAAATCATGGGACTGCCGGAATATTACCTCACGCGGACCGAACAGGGGATCCTGACCAATTACCGATCTGAAATCCTGCGCAACTTTAATGACGGCGGATCCTTCGACCTTGTCGAACTTGGCGCGGGCGACGGGTTCAAGACGAAAATATTGTTGCGACATTTCACGGAGCGGGATGCGCATTTTCGCTATGTGCCCATCGATATATCCAACCATGCGCTAAGCGGCCTCACCAGATCAATTGCTGCCGAATTCCCGGACCTCGAGGTAGCACCGGTTCCTGGCGAATATTTTCGGGCGCTCCATTCCCTGCAAGGCTCAACCGCCCGAAAAGCGGTTTTGTTCCTGGGCGCCAGCATCGGAAACTTCACATTTGACCAGGCATTGCATTTCCTCCGGGACCTGCGCGAAACCCTTAACCAAGGCGATCAGGTTTTGATCGGTTTCGACCTCAAAAAGAACCCCCGGGAAATTCTGGCCGCCTACAACGATTCGCAGGGGGTCACCCGGGATTTCAACCTCAATCTGCTGAAACGGATCAACCGCGAACTCGGCGCCGACTTTACCCTCTCACAATTTGAACATTACCCGCTGTACGATCCGCAAACCGGGGAAGCCAAGAGCTTCCTGGTGAGCAAGTGCGCCCAAGAGGTAGCGGTTCCACAACTTGGCAAAACATTCCATTTTGAGGATGGCGAGACGATCCACACCGAAATCTCACGTAAATATTCGCTATCCGAAATCGCGCTTCTCGCCGAACTGGCGGGATTCAGCCCTGTTCAAAATTTCACCGATCCCAAAAACCGTTTCGTGGACGCGCTATGGAAATGCTGACGGAAAATGCTGCCTTGTTGTATGAAAAGGTCAGGGAACGATCGGTCGCGATCTGCGCTCCCCTGCTCACCGAGGATTATGTTGTTCAGCCGATAGTGGATGTCAGCCCCCCGAAATGGCATTTGGGCCATACAACCTGGTTCTTCGAGCGCTTCCTCTTGGCAAGGCATCTCAAGAATTACGAACTTTTCGATCCGCAGTACGAATACGTATTTAACAGCTATTACGAAAGCGTTGGCGCGCGGGTCATTCGTACCGACAGGGGAAACCTGACAAGGCCCTCTGTGGAAGATGTGTACCGGTATCGCCGCCATGTGGACCTCGCCATATCACGCTTGCTGGCAGAGCCGGGCAATGCGGAAATCACCTCAATACTTGAATTGGGCCTGAACCATGAACAGCAACATCAGGAATTGCTGTTAACCGATATAAAGTACATTTTGGGGCACAATCCACTGATGCCTCCCTACGATCGGGATTTTTCCGAGGCCTCGCAGCAAGCCGATGCAGGAACCATTAACATGAACGAGGGAATTTACGAGATCGGCCATGTTGGAAATGGATTTTGCTTTGACAATGAATTGGGTCGGCACCGTGTCTTTCTCGAAAGTTATGCAATCGATTCCGCGCTGGTTACCAACGGAGAATACCTCGAATTTATTTCCGACGGAGGATACCGCGATTTCCGCTTCTGGCTCGCCGAAGGCTGGGACTGGGTCCGTAATAACGCGATCGATTCGCCCATGTATTGGCACCAAATTGGCCAAACCTGGCACCACTACACACTTTCCGGGCTCAAACCGCTGGATTTGTCAGCCCCTGTCTCGCATATCAGCTATTTCGAGGCATCCGCCTACGCGGCATGGAGAGAAAAACGCCTTCCCACCGAATTCGAATGGGAAGCGGCTTCCCGCAAATTCAATTGGGGCCAGCGCTGGGAATGGACCTCAAGCGCCTATCTTCGCTACCCCGGTTTCAAGACCGCACCGGGCGCCTTGGGTGAATACAACGGCAAATTCATGATCAACCAAATGGTGCTTCGCGGCGCGTCCGTTGCGACACCGCCGGGCCATAGCCGTCACACCTACCGCAATTTTTTTCATCCGCACCTTCGTTGGCAGTTCACAGGGATCAGGTTGGCGGAATAGCTGCATTTTGGAGCTATTTCCCGTCATCCGCTTCAATCTTTTTTTGCTTTAACAAAATATATGGGATTGCCGTAAAAGTGACCTCAAAGGTTTTAGAAACCTTTGAGGTAGAAATTTTGATGGCAAAAAAAGGATTTTCGCTACTACCGGGGCTAGGACATTTTGGATATAAGATGTAAAATTTGCTTTAGGAGATTCTTGCTTTCAAAGTGTCGATTGCTTCAAACTCACGTCCAATTCATCGACGGGATCGTGGGTATCCGTAGTAAAGTCATAGTTGTGGACAAGGTGCGCGAATATTTTATAACTAAAGCATCTGCTAATCTTCTTAGACATCGAAATTTCCTGCGGGCATCGCAAAAATCCGAAAGCATCTGCGATGCTTAACATACATTTTCTGAATGCCGTTGGCGGGAAATTTTACCGAGGGAAATTGCGGATGAGGTCACTCATCGGGATTTCCTGCGGGAATCGCAGAGCATTGAAATTAAGATGAATTTGAAATAAGAGTTTCAAGCCGTTTAGGTTATTCCATTTCCAGAGTAGGGATTTCGAAAGGACATAAAGCATCTACGATGCTTCAGGGTCATTCTCTGAATTCAATTGGCAGGAAATTTTACCGAGGGAAACTGCGGATGAGGTCACTCATCGGGATTCCCTGCGGGCATCCCGCAAAGCTCCGCTTTGAAAATCAAAAACCCGTTCCGAAAAAAAGTTTCAAGCGAGCTTGACTTTTTTTCTGGAACGGGTTTTCGACTTATTCGTGACCTCATCGGGATTCGAACCCAAATCTTCAGAACCGGAATCTGAAATTCTATCCATTGAACTATGAGGCCGGTATTTTAAGCCAGCAGCTTCTTCACGATTGCCGAGATGGTCTTGCCATCGGCGCGGCCGGCGAGTTCGGCGTTGGCCCGGCCCATTACCTTGCCCATTGACGCCATGCCCGATGCACCGGTTTCAGATATGATCCGCTCCACGACGACCTCGACTTCAGCCTCCGACAGTTGTGCCGGGAGGAATCGCTCGATTACGGCCGCCTGTGCGAGTTCGGGAGCGGCGAGATCCTCGCGGCCCTGCTCGGTGTAGATACGGGCGCTGTCCTTGCGCTGTTTCACCAGGCGCTGGAGCAACTTGATCTCTTCGTCCGGAGTCAGTTCGGTCTTGCCGGCAACTTCGGTCTGCGCCAACAACATCGCCGACTTGACCGCACGCAGCGATTCGAGCGCAACGGTATCTTTCGCCCGCATTGCGTCCTTGATCGCGTCCATGATTTGAGCCTGTAGTGCCATGTGATTTTTTCGAGCAGCGAAGGTAAAAAAAATAACCCGGATACCAAACGGCACCCGGGTCATAATTGAATGGAATCGGAACTAAGAACGCTCCAGCCAGAAATAGTTGTTCCATCCCTCTACGAGGGTTTTTGGATCTTTGTTCTTGGCGCGGTCCTGCTTGTCGCTATGGACGATTTTTCCGCCTTTCATCGCAAAATTGAAGCTGCGTGGCGTTGGCTCGCCTTCCACATTCACCTTATAGGTGTAGTTTCCGTCTGCCAATTCGGCAATTTTGAGAAAATCCTTGCCACCCGTCAATTTGATCGAAGTCGTGAAAGGCTTCCACTCCCCTTTCTGTACGATCGCGGTATTCTTGGATTTTACCGAAATGAGCTTTCCGTCTTTGTAAAGCTCGGGGTACCAGTTGACGCTCTTGGTGGTCTTTCTGGCATTGTTCGGGTCCGGTTTGAAATCGGTGTGCATCATGTAAAAGCCAAAGATGAAATTACCGGTGGTCTGCGGCGTCACAAAGGCCATTTTTTCCCACGGCCCCTTCGCATACCACAAAACACCTTCGGATGCGTATGGATCGGTGTCGACCTTTTTCAGCACCTCAAAATCAAAGGTGTAGAACAGGTTGTCGCCGGCGTAGAAATCGAGGCGGTATTTGCCCTCCTGCTTGATATCGGTGTCACCGCTGGTGATTCCCGTCTGGAAACGCACCTGCTTGCCTTCGGTAAAAAAGTCCCCTTCGTTATAGGAGATTTCGTTGAGGAGTTGGTTGTTTGCGTAGAGCTTTGCGCGCATCACGCCTTCGTTCTTGTAAAGCGGATCGACCGACATTCCCGAAACCGTCTTGTTGGGCACAAAAGTTCCCGTGTAGAAATTGGCCCGGAGATTTCCGTGGTTGTAAAGCTCGGTATTGTTCAAAAGGGTTTCCATGGTGATGGCGGCCGTCATGGGATACATCTTCCAATCCAGTTTCGCAGAGGCACCGGCCGCGGCCGAAACTTTCTCCGATACTCCTCCCTTGCCTGAAAGCGCCTTGCTTCCTTCCTTGACCGCAGTTTCCTTTGCGGCCCTTTTTACCATGTTGCCCAACTGGGCATGCGAAGCGTGCGAAAGTCCCACGGTAAGGGCAATCGCAGCCAGTGTTTTAACGTTTTTCATATTTTGTTTTAGGTTACAGCCGCCAAAAATAAAATAATATGGGAGCCCTAAAACAAAAAACCCGGAAATTTTTACATCTCCGGGTCCAGGGTTAAATTATGGTCAGGTATTAATCAACGTTGTCGTGCAAGTACGAGTTGTTCGAGCGCAGTTGCGGATCGTCATTGCTGTCCGTTCCCAACGACATGCGCGAATTCCCATTGAATGTCCTCGCCGCTGAAAGATCGACACCGGAACGCTTGTAGGCCGGCTCACGCTCAAACTCCTCGATTTTTGAAGTCGAATTGTGGAACTTGTAATTGAATTCCTTTAGTTTCTTGCGACGTTCATCGGCACGGAATTTCAACGTCTCCTCGATGGTCATCTCCATCGGCGAAACGTCTTCAAATGCCGGTGAAAACTTCGCGGTTTCCTCCACCTTACGGACGGTCAGGTCAAGTTCCGGCGCGATAGGCTCGGCCACTTTAGCGGCAGGCTTTGAATTCAGCAGATCCGCCTCAAGCTCCATGTACTGCTCGAGGCTGTATTTGATAACGCCCGATTCGGTAACTTCGGTAACCGGAATCACCTGAACAGGCTCCTTCACCTCGATGGCGCGGGTTTCCTCGGTCAATTCAAAGAGAATCTTTTCCTGGACGGGCTCGGCCTGGGCGATCGGAAGGTCAAAAGACAACGCCGGTGCTTCATGCTTAACGATTTGCGGTTCGGAAACCTTGATCTCCCTCGTTTCGGCTGTAATAAAAAACTCATCCTGTTCGAAACTTGGCGACACGATTTCAAAGGTCACATCAAGATTCTTGATGAACTCCGAGGTCGGGACAAGGTCCATCTCAAAAGTTGGCCTCGCAGGCGCCTCTTCCTCGATCAGTTCAAATACGATTTTCTCCTCCACTTCCGGTTTTGCCGGCTCAAACTCAAAAGCTGGGACCGTCTTTTTTGGCGTCAGCTCCTGGACGATTTTCTGCTCGGCTTCGAGTGAATGGATGATTTTCTTGGGTTCGGTATTGACGATTTCGCTCTGTTGCTCGATGTTGAAACCGGTCGCGATGATGGTCACCGCAATTGCATCGCCCAAAGTTTCGTCTTCGCCCACCCCCATGATGATGTTGGCGTTGTAACCGGCCTCGGCCTGGATGTGGTCATTGATTTCGCCTATCTCGTCGATCGTGATTTCATTGGTCCCCGAAACGATCAAGAGCAACACGTTCTTGGCCCCGGAAATCTTGTTGTCATTAAGTAGCGGAGAGTCCAAAGCGGCCACGATGGCCTCTTTCGCACGGTTCTCGCCAAGCGCCATCGCCGAACCCATGATCGCGGTCCCGCTGTTGGAGAGTACGGTCTTGGCGTCCTTAAGGTCGATGTTTTGCGTATAGTGGTGCGTGATGACCTCGGCAATTCCGCGGGATGCGGTGGCGAGGACTTCGTCGGCTTTGGAGAAACCGGCCTTGAAACCCAGGTTTCCGTAAACCTCGCGAAGTTTATTGTTGTTGATCACAATGAGTGAATCGACCTGCTTGCGAAGCCTTTCGACGCCGTTGAGCGCCTGGTCCTGGCGAACCTTGCCCTCGAACTGGAACGGGATGGTGACAATACCCACAGTCAGGATGTCCCTTTCCTTGGCAAGCTGCGCGATGACAGGAGCAGCACCGGTTCCCGTACCGCCGCCCATACCGGCCGTGATGAAAACCATTTTGGTGTTGCTGTCGAGCATCTTCTCGATATCGGCGATGCTTTCCAGTGCCGATTGCTGGCCGACCTCGGGATTGGCACCCGCGCCCAGTCCTTCGGTGAGGTGGACACCCAACTGGATCTTGTTGGGAACGGGGCTGTTTTGCAGCGCCTGGGAATCGGTGTTGCAGACGATGAAGTCGACACCCTTGATCCCCTGCTTGAACATGTGGTTGATGGCGTTGCTTCCGCCGCCTCCTACGCCAATCACCTTGATCACGTTTGATTGGTTCTTCGGCAGGTCAAATGAGATGCTTCCGAAATCTGTGTTGCTATTCATAACTATGGGTATTTGATTCTGTGTTTTGCTTTGTTCTTGTTGGCCTATCCGAAAATTACCTCAATCATTCAGGCCGCGCCAGCCTTGAAAATTTTAGTTATCCACTAAGTAATTAACTATTCGGCGTTGTCGAGGAATTCCTTGATCTTGTCCACGTACCGGTCAAAAAAGGACCTCCGGATCTTGTTCTCGGTCGTCTCGGGTTCCTTCTCCACAACGGGCGGAGCCTGGGCGACAACGGGTTCCGCGACGGGCTCGGCTATCGGGACGAACTCGCGCTGGACCGGCTGGGGCTGCACCTGCGGCTTCACGGCTTCAACCGGAATTGCGCTTTGCGTGCGGTTGCCGATGCTGTTCATCACCAGTCCGACGGCCGTCGCATACAACGGGCTCGAAATTTCTTCGCTTGAGTTTCCGGCCAGGTGCTCGTTGGGGTAGCCGATGCGGGTGTCCATGCCGGTAATGTATTCGACAAGTTGTTTGATATGCTGCAATTGCGCGCCGCCGCCCGTAAGGACGATGCCCGCAATAAGTTTTTTCTTGGCGTCTTCGTGTCCGTAGGCGCGGATCTCGGCAAAGACCTGCTCGATGATTTCCACCACACGGGCATGGATGATCTTCGACAGGTTTTTCAGAGAGATTTCCTTTGGCTCGCGTCCGCGGAGTCCGGGGATGGAAACGATTTCGTTGTCCTTGTTCTCGCCCGGCCACGCCGAACCGAATTTGACCTTGAGCAGTTCGGCCTGCTTCTCGATGATCGAGCAGCCTTCCTTGATGTCGTCGGTGATAACGTTTCCGCCGAATGGGATTACCGCGGTATGGCGGATGATGCCGTCCTTGAAAATGGCGAGATCCGTCGTGCCGCCCCCGATGTCAATAAGCGCCACGCCTGCCTCTTTCTCCTCCTGGCTCAGGACCGCGTCTGCCGAAGCGAGCGGCTCGAGTGTCAACCCGGAAAGTTCGATGCCCGAACTCTGGATGCAGCGCCCCACATTGCGGATCGATGCCGCCTGGCCCACCACAACATGGAAACTGGCTTCAAGCCTGCCACCGTACATCCCGATGGGCTCCTTGATCTCCGACTGCCCGTCGATCTTGAACTCCTGCGGGAGCACGTGAATGATTTCCTCGCCGGGGAGCATGGCCAATTTGTTGACCTGGTCCACGAGCTGCTGGATGTCCTGCCCTCCGATGACCTCCTCGGCATTGTTGCGCGAAATGTAATCGCTGTGCTGGATGCTTCGGATGTGCTGGCCGGCAATGCCCACCACAACGTCCTTGATCTTGTATCCCGAGTCGGCTTCCGCCTCGGCGACTGCCTGCTGGATGGAATGGATGGTTTGGGTAATGTTGTTGACCACGCCCCGCGCGACCCCAAGGCTCTTGGATTTGCCCATGCCCAGGATCTCAAGCTTGCCGTACTCGTTCTTACGCCCGATCATGGCCACGATCTTCGTGGTGCCAATGTCCAGTCCTACCGCAATATTCTCTTTTTCCATACCCGTTTATTTTGTACACACCACCTGGCTCGTAAACTTCAGGTTGATCGTTTTGTATGCGTTTATCGTTGAATCGGCGGCGGCCTTTTGATAGAAGGCCTTGTAATTGCCGAATTTCCTCTCCATGTTTATCATCTTCCCGAAATCGATCGCATAGGCATGATTCCGGCTCGTCATTTTAACACTTCCCGTCGGCGAGACCTGCGCGCCGATGATGTTTTTGCGCAGGAAATCGTCGGCGTGTACCATCCTGAACATCTCGGCCAGCGCAGGAAATTTATCCGGTGTGACATCGCCCGTTACGATGGGCACGCGCGCGGAAAAATTATCAGACAAAGGCATCCTATTCCCCTTATTGTCAAGATAAAAGGACTCGGTTTCGCCCACCACTCTGGCTATGGGAGTTTTTTGCTGGACCACTGCCTTCAGGACACCGTCGACACTTACAAACACTTCGGATTTTTCAATCATAAGGTGCTTATTAATTGACTTTTCCAGCTCGTTCAAATCTACTTTAACTTTGGTGACCCTATTCGCGGGCAAATCATTTTCTATTAACAATTTATTAACCACGTCACGGGTCACGAAGAGGTTGGACGAATCGGTGAAAACCACCTCGCAGGCCTTTAGTTTACGGGCTTCGTTGCGTTTGCCCGAAAAGGAATACAGGAACGCGGCCACCCCAAAAATGAGCAACAGCCTAATGTTTCCCCATTTCAGTAATTTCATGATAATGAATGTTTTATGTCGTCGACCATTTCGCCGATGTCTCCGGCGCCGATCGTGACGATGATTTTCTTTCCGCTATTCTTGATTTTTGAAATAAGATCTTCTTTTGCAACAAGTTCGGAGTTGGGATTCCGCATCTGCCCAAGCAGCCATTTTGAATCGATTCCTTCAATTGGCAGCTCGCGTGCCGGATAGATTTCCATCAGCATCACCTGGTCGAATTGCGACAGGCTCCTCGCAAATCCCTCGGCGAAATCCCGTGTGCGGCTGAACAGGTGGGGTTGGAATACGGCCAGGACCTCCTCGCCCGGATAGAGTTCGCGGACGGCCTGGTAGACCGCGTCGATCTCGGTTGGGTGGTGGGCATAATCGTCGATGTAGACCAGGTCGTCGGTCTTGATTTGATAGGAAAACCTGCGCCTGATCCCCCTGAAAGAAAGTAAAGCCTTAGCGATGGCATCGGTCGGGGTGCCAAACTTTAGGGCCATCGCCAAGGCCGTTACTGCATTCATGAGGTTGTGCTTTCCGGGCAACCCGAAGCGGAGCCCCGTAATGATCCTGTCGGGGCATCGAACGTCAAAAACGTAATGGCCCTGCTCCAACCGTATGTTTTCGGCGCGATAATCACCGTCGCCCTCAATTGTTATTTTATTTCCGTCAAGCGGAAGTGACCCTGCCACAAATAAATTTTCGCGGTCCTCGACTTTCGATGCGAATTCCCGGAACGAGTCCTCGATCGCCGAAGAATCACCATAGATATCGAGGTGGTCGGCGTCCATGGAGGTAACGCACGCAATGTTAGGGTGCAGGTGCAGGAACGACCGGTCAAACTCGTCGGCCTCCACCACGGTCACCGTCTTCCCTTTCCCGATCAGGTTGGTCTGGTAATTCTCGACGATTCCGCCCACGAAAGCCGTCACGTCGGCACCCGACTGATGCAGGATATGTCCAAGGATCGCCGAGGTCGTCGTCTTTCCGTGCGTCCCGGCCACCGCAAAGCAGAACGTCCCCTGCGTGATGATACCCAAAACCTCGGCCCGCTTCTTCACCTCGTACTCGCGTTCCAGGAACCAGTTCCATTCGGCGTGGTTGAGCGGAACCGCGGGCGTGGTGATCACGAGCGTATTGTCGGCCAAAAAATCCGACGGGATCAGGTCGATGCGTTCCTCAAAATGGATGTCGATGCCATCCTGGATAAGCTCATCGGTCAAGTGGGTGCGCGTCTTGTCATATCCGGTGACTTTTCTCCCCAGATGCTTGAAATACCGGGCCAGGGCGCTCATCCCGATGCCGCCGATGCCAATGAAATACACGTTCTTGATCTGGTCCAGGTTCATCGTTTCATTAATTTTTCGACCTCGTCGGCAATGCGTTTGGTTGCATCGGGCATCGCGAGCTTGATCATGTTCATCCGCAACTGCGTCATTCTTTCCTCATCCGAAACCAGCGATGAAAACGTTTCGGCAAACTGCGTATCCAGTTCCGATTCGCGCAACATCACGGCGCCGCCCGCATCGGTAATTGATATTGCATTCTTGGCCTGATGGTCTTCGGCCACGTTGGGCGACGGGATGAAGATCACCGGTTTGCCCACCAGGCACAGCTCTGAAACCGATGAGGCTCCCGCACGCGAGATCACCACATCGGCCGCCGAATAGGCAAAGTCCATCCGCTCGATAAAAGGCAGCACGCGCACATCGCCCGAATCGAACTTTTGATATTCCTCCACATACAGCTTTCCGCACTGCCAAAGCACCTGGAGGTTGTTGGCTGCGAACAGCGGGAGTTGAGCGGCAATGAGCTGGTTGATGCGCCGGGCGCCCAGGCTTCCGCCCAAAACCAATAACGTCTTCTTATGGGGATCCAGCCTGAAATGCGCGAGGGCATCGGCTTTCTTGCCGTCGAGTTCCATCAGGTCCTGCCGGACGGGATTGCCCGTCAGTATCATCTTGGAAACGGGAAAAAAGCGTTCGAGGTTGGGATATGCGACACAGATTTTATTAGCCTTGCGGCCCAATAATTTATTGGTGATCCCGGGGTAGGAATTCTGTTCCTGGATCAGTGTGGGAATTCCCGCCGAAACCGCTGCCTGTAATAAGGGCCCACTCGCGAATCCGCCGGTACCGATGACCACGTCAGGCCTGAACGAAGAGATAATGCCGCGCGATTTCCAGAGGCTTGAGATCAGCTTTAGCGGAAACATCGCATTTTGAAGGGTCAGCTTGCGCTGGATGCCCGCGATCCACAATCCTTCGATTTTATATCCGGCCTGGGGAACCTTCTGCATCTCCATTTTGTCGCTGGCGCCCACAAAGAGGAATTCCGCATCGGGGAAACGCGATTTCAATTCGTTGGCAATGGCGATCGCCGGGTAAATATGCCCTCCGGTACCGCCTCCGCTTAATATGAATTTTGGATTTCCCATATTACTTTCCGATGACCGCGTTCATCGGGTTTGATTTATCTTCGATTGAATAATCCGGAACAAGCCCGGCCTCCTGCGCACGCAGGGCGGCTTCCGCTTCCTCCTCACGGCGGATTTGCGCGTCGATCATGCGCTGCAAGGTCTCTTCGCGCGATTTCTTCTCGGCCATTTCCTCGGCGATTTCCTCGTCCTTCTTGGTCACGCCGATAATGATGCCCAGCGCGATGCACGTCATCCACACCGAAGAACCACCGCTTGAGATCAGCGGAAGCGTCTGCCCGGTTACCGGCAACAACTCCACCGCGACGGCCATATTGATCAGCGCCTGGAAGATTATCGGGAACCCGAGGCCTACGACCACCAGTTTTCCAAACAGCGAATTGGCTTTGTGCGCCGCCACGATGAACCGGAAGAACAGCAACAGGTACAGCAGCATTACACCCAGGCCACCGATGAGGCCGTATTCCTCGACGATGATGGCGTAGATGAAATCGCTTGAAGACTGGGGCAAAAAATTCTTCTGGACGCTCTTTCCGGGACCGAGGCCGTATATGCCGCCGGAGGCGATGGCGATCTTGGCCTTCTCGATCTGGTAGTCATCCTCGCCGGGCTTATCGGTAGTAAAGTTGTCGATCCTGGACATCCAGGTGTCCACGCGGTTCGGGAACGCATCGGGAAACGCCTTGACCACCACGATGAAAAAGATCAGTACCATAATTCCGGCCCCGACAACGACGCCAATGTACTTGAGCGGATACCGGCCAATAAAGGCAAGCATCACGACCATTGAGAACATCAGCGCCGCTGTGGAGAAGTTGGCCGGAAGGATGAACATAAGCGTTATGAAGACCGGCAGCCACAGTTCCAGCAGGGAAGATTGCAGCGTAACCGGCGTTTCTTTTTTCTTAGACAGGTATCGGGCGACGAAAACCATCAGGACGATCGAGGCCAAGGTCGAGGTCTGGAATGTCATCCCGATGAAGGGCACTTCGATCCAACGGCTGGCATTCGCCCCGTCGATGATGGTCCCCTTGAACAATGTGTAGGCCAGCAGGACCCAAACGATCGGCAGCGCGATCATGGACAGCCCGCGGAAGTAATGGTACGGAATCTTGTGTACCCAATAAATCATGCAAAACCCGATCAAAATGTGCGCAAGGTGCTTGGCCAGGTATCCGATGGTGTTGCCCGTCCCCTGCCCCGCAAAGGCCAGGTTGCTGCTCGCGCTGAATACCGGCATAAAGGAAAACAGCGCCAGCAGGGCCACGAAGGACCAGATCACTTTATCGCCGCGAAGCCGGGTTAATAGTTCCATGTTATTTAGCTATCAGCTGTCAGCTATCAGCTATCAGCTTGTATTGTTTAATCGATTACCTTAAAAGTTCAGTATTTGGAATTGGTATATTTGCACATTTGCACATTTCCTCATTTAACTCCGCTATCGCTCCGTTCTGTTCGGCTGCGCCTCGGGTCCTCATTTTCAAATTTTCAAATTTTCAAATTTTCAAATTGGTACATTGGTACATTTCCAATTCAAAATTCAAAATTCATCATTCCTCATAAATTCTGCACCGCCATCTTAAACTGCCTCCCCCTGTCCTCATAATTCTCGAACAGGTCGAACGACGCGCACGCCGGGGAAAGCAGGACGGCATCGCCTCTTTCCGAGAGCCGCGATGACATCCGCACCGCATCCTCCATGCTCTGGACCTCCACCATCACGTCAACCACGGCGCCAAAAGCATCGATGATCTTTTTGTTGTCGACCCCCAGGCATACGATGGCCTTGACTTTCTCGCGCACGAGCGGCATCAGTTCGGTGTAGTCGTTGCCCTTGTCCACGCCGCCCACGATCCACACGACCGGGACGTTCATCGAATCCAGCGCAAAGAAGGTCGCGTTGACATTGGTCGCCTTGGAATCGTTGATGTACTGCACATTCTGGATTTTCAGCACCTTCTCGAGCCGGTGTTCCACGCCCTGGAAGTTGGAAAGGCTTTCGCGGATGGTGGCCTTGCGGATGCCCATCAGTTTTGCCACCGATGCCGCCGCCATGGCGTTTTTCATATTGTGCTTGCCTTCAAGCGCAATGTGCTCGGTTTCCATGATGAATTCTTCTTCGTTGATGTTGATTTCCATAGTGTTGTTTTTTAGGAACGCCCCCCGGCTGAATTCCTTGGTGAGAGAAAAGGGTATTAATTGGGCTTTGGTTTTGTTGGTTGACAGCCAGTTGCTGATTGCCTCGTCGTCGGCGTCGTAGATCAGGTAATCCGATTTCTTTTGGTTCATCGTGATCCTGAATTTCGCGTCGATGTACTTTTCATATTTATACTCGTACCGGTCCAAATGGTCCGGGCTGATGTTGGTGATGATCGCAATGTCCGGCCGATAGTCGACTATTCCGTCAAGCTGGAAACTGCTCAGCTCGAGCACGTACACGTCGAATTTGCCTTCGGCGACCTGCCAGGCTAAGCTCTTCCCGATGTTTCCGCCGAGCCCGACATTGAGTCCGGCCGTTTTAAGGATGTGGTAGGTCAGGCTCGTGGTCGTGGTCTTGCCGTTGCTTCCCGTGATCCCGATTGTTTTGGCCTTTGTGAATTGCGCCGCAAACTCGATCTCGGATATGACCGGTATTTTTTTCGCCAGTATTTTTTGGACGATGTCTGACTTATCGGGTATGCCGGGGCTCTTCATGACCACGTCGGCCTTGAGGATCTTCTTTTCGTTGTGCGATCCCTCTTCCCACTTGATGCCGTTGATCAGAAGGACTTCCTTGTACGAGTCCTTGATTTTCCCGGCATCCGAAAGGAAAACATCGTATCCTTCCTTTTTCCCCAGGATTGCGGTCCCTACGCCGCTCTCGCCTCCGCCTAAAATCACGAGCCTCTTCATCTACCTGAGTTTAAGCGTTACGATGGACAAAATGGCCAGCAAAATCCCCACGATCCAAAAGCGCGTCACGATCTTGCTCTCGTGATAGCCCTTCTTTTGATAATGGTGGTGCAACGGCGACATCAAAAAGATTCTCCGGCCTTCGCCGAAACGTTTCTTGGTATACTTGAAGTAGCTAACCTGGAGCACGACGCTGAAATTCTCGACCAGGAATATCCCGCACAAAAGCGGAATGAGAAGTTCCTTGCGGACGGCAATTGCCAATACCGCGATGACCCCGCCGATGGTGAGGCTTCCCGTGTCGCCCATGAATACGGCCGCCGGATAGGAGTTGTACCACAAGAATCCGATGAGCGCCCCCACAAAAGCCGCGATGTACACGGTCATTTCGCCGGAATCGGGGATGTACATGATATTGAGGTAATTCGAGAAGATGATGTTACCCGATACGAAGGTGAAAATCCCGAGCGCCAACACCGATATGGCCGATGTTCCCGCCGCGAGCCCGTCGATGCCATCGGTGAGGTTGGCGCCGTTTGAAACCGCCGTGATGATGAAGATGACGATCGGGATGAAGATCAGCCACGCAAAGTCGCGGTAATCATCGCCCATCCATTTGAGCGCCTCGGCATAGTCCAGTTCGTTGTTCTTGAAAAACGGAATAGTGGTCGCCGTTGATTTTTCGTAGATCGGCGCTTCGCGGATGACGTTCTCGGTGGATTCCATCTGGATCACGGCGCGCTTGGAATCGTCACGCACGGTCACCCCGGGATGGAAGTACAGCACCCATCCGACGATAAAGCCGAGCCCCACCTGCCCGATGACCTTGAAAATACCCTTCAGGCCCTGCTTGTCCTTCTTGAATATCTTGATATAGTCGTCCACGAACCCGATGGTGCCCATCCAAAGCGTGGTCACGATGAGCAACACGATATAGATGTTGTTGAGCTTGGCCAGCAGCAGTACCGGAATCAGCGTCGCGACGATGATGATGAGCCCGCCCATGGTTGGCGTTCCGGCCTTTTGCGTTTGTCCTTCCAATCCAAGTTCGCGAACGGTCTCCCCCACCTGCTGGTTGCGCAGGAAGTTGATGATGCGCTTTCCGTATATGGTGGAGATCATCAGCGAGAGCAAGACCGCCAGCCCGGAACGGAACGTGATGTACTGGAAAACCCCGGTTCCCGGAATGTTCAGCGACTTGTCAAAATATTCAAATAAGTAATATAACATACCTTATTTATTGAGTTGGGCCAAAAGCTCCCGAACGGTTTCCATATCGTCAAAATCGTGGCGTACACCCTTGATTTCCTGGTAAGTCTCATGGCCTTTTCCGGCGATGAGGATGATGTCGCCCGGTTTTGCCAACTGGCACGCGAGCTTGATGGCCTGGCGCCTGTCGGTGATGGCGATGGTCCTCTTGTGGTGCTGCGGCTCCACGCCCTTTTCCATGTCGGCGATGATGTCGTCGGGATCTTCGCTCCGCGGGTTGTCCGATGTCAAAATGAGTTTGTCGCTCAACGATGAGCCGATCTGCGCCATGACCGGCCGTTTCGCCTTGTCGCGGTCACCTCCGCAGCCCACCACGGTGATGAGCTGTTCGTTGCGGGTACGGATGTCGTTGATGGTCTTCAGCACGTTGTCCAGTGCATCGGGTGTGTGTGCGTAATCGACGATGGCGGTCACGCGGCCTTCGGAAACAATGTACTGAAAGCGGCCGGAGACACTTTCCAGTTCCGACAAAAGCCTTAAAACCTCGATCGGCTCCAGCCCAAGCTCCACGGCCGTTCCATAAATCGCGAGCATGTTGTAGGCGTTGAAGGTTCCGATAAGCTTCACCCAAACCTCGTTCTCGTTGATCTTGAGCAGCAATCCCCCCAACTGGCTCTCGAGTATCTGCGCCTTGTACTCGGCGTAGGTCTTGAGCGCGTAAGTGAGTTTGCGGGCCCTTGTATTTTGAAGCATGACCATGCCGTTCTTGTCGTCCACATTGGAAAGCGCGAACGCCGATGGCGGCAAATGGTCAAAGAAACTTTTTTTCACGTCCCGGTACTCCGCAAAAGTCTCGTGGTAATCGAGATGGTCGTGCGAAAGGTTGGTGAAGACCCCGCCCGCAAAATGCAGCCCTTCGATCCTTTTCTGGTGGATACCGTGCGACGACACTTCCATGAAACAGTATTCGACGCCGGCCTCGTTCATCATGGCCAGGTGGCGGTTGAGGCTCACCGGATCCGGTGTGGTGTGGGTCGCTTTGTGCTCTGTCCCGCCCACCATGATGCGAACCGTGGACAAAAGCCCCGTCTTGTACCCCGCCTTGGTAAACAGTTGGTACAGTAAAGATGCGACGGTTGTCTTCCCATTTGTACCGGTAATGCCGATGAGTTTCAGGTTTTGCGACGGATTGCCGTAAAAGTTCGCGGCCATAAGGGCCAGTGCCGATGCCGTATCCCGAACCTGAACATAGGTAACTCCCGAAGCGATGTCGTCGGGGAGCGTGTCGCAGACGATGGCCGAAGCACCCTTCGCGATCGCGGTCGTGATGTATCCGTGGCCGTCAACCGAAGTCCCCCTAATGGCGACGAATGCAGACCCGGGTTCAACCGCGCGCGAATCGAAAACGATGCCGGAGACGGGCACATCCGTATTCCCTTTGACGGCCTCGATCGAAACCTTGTACAATATGTCTTTAAGTGCGATCACGATAATTCGATGATGATTAAGTTGCCCCTGCGAAGGACCTCGCCGGGCCTTAGCGATTGTTTGCGCACCTTGCCGATGCCTTTCGCGCGGACCTTCAGCCCGAGGTTTTCCAGCAGGGCGATTGCGTCCATTCCCGCCATCCCGACGATGTTCGGAACCACGTTGTGTTTCTTTTCGGCTACCGAATAATACTGCGCGAAATTCTTTTCAAGGCCGGGATCGCGGCGGTTGAGATTTTTGATTTCGTTGGTCGAGGGCGCGTCGGTGAAAATCTTCTGGGCGATGCGCTTGAACACGGGCCCGGCCACATCGGCGCCGTAATAGTTGTTCTTCGAAGTATTGGGCTCGTGCACCACGACAATGCACGAATACTGCGGCTTGTCGGCGGGGAAATACCCCACGAACGACGAGATGTAATGCTTTTCGGTTCCGCCCTTGGCCGCGTAATTGGCCTGCGCGGTCCCGGTCTTCCCGGCCATCGGGAAATCCTTGGTGTAAAGCTTCATTCCCGTACCTTTTTTGACCACGTTGGCCAGCACCGCCCGAACTTTCGCAAGCGTTTCATCGGAACAGATTTTGGGCGTGATCACCTGTTTATCGAACTTTTTGATCGTGTGGTTCCACTCCCGGATCTCCGAAACGAATTGCGGACGGACCAATTCGCCGTCGTTGGCCACGGCGTTGTAAAATGCCAGGGTTTGCAGAGGCGTGAGCGAAACACCGTAGCCAAAGGCCATCCAGGGAAGCGAGATCGCGCTCCAATGTTTATCACCAGGACGGGGAACATAGGGTTTGCCCTCCCCTTTGAACGGCAGCCCGAGTGGCTTGGTAAGGCCAAACCTGTCAAGGTGCGCGATAAAATCCTCCGGGTCGTTTTTATAATTTTCCTGCACGGCCTGCACGAGCACCGTATTTGACGACACCTCGAAGCCTCGGGCCAGGGAGATCTTGCCGTAGCCGCCCTCGTGCGAATCGCGCACCTTCTTGCCGCTGTAGGTCACGATTCCGCCGCGGCTGTCAAAAATGGCCGATGTATCCACCTTCTTATCTTCCAACAGCGCGATCAAATCGGCGAGTTTGTAGGTCGAACCGGGTTCGTGCGATTCCGCCACGGCGTAATTGGTCGTTTCATAATACGATCCGTCACCGGCGCGGCCGAGATTTGAAATCGCCCGTACCTTGCCCGTACTTGTTTCCATTACCACGACGCAACCGTGATCGGCTTCGTAAAGTTCCAATTGCTTCAAAAGCGCATGGTGCGCAATGTCCTGTACATACACATCGATCGTGGAAATGATGTCGTAGCCATCCTGCGGTTCGACCTCGTTCTGGTCGCGGATGGGCTTCCATTGGCCTTTAGCGATCTTCTGTTTGAGAATCTTGCCGTCTTTTCCGTTGAGATAATGGCGGTAGGCCCATTCGATGCCCTTGCCGTCGGGAAGCCCCTGCGGCGTAAGGCGTTCGTAGCCGATGGTGCGCTCGGCGATCTTGCCGATGGGGTGTTCACGAACCGTCCGCTGTTCGGTTATCATGCCGCCTTTGTATGCGCCAAGCGAAAAAAGCGGGAAAGATTTCATCCGCATGTACTGCGTATACGAAAGATTCCGCGCCACGAGCATGAAACGGTTCTTGTTGGCGCGCGCCTTTTTGAGCGTCGATTCATAGTGCCCCGATGGTTTGCCCAGCATCCGCGAAAGCGAATCGGCGAGCGGGCCCACGTGCTTCGCAAAATCCTCCTGCTTGGGGGCCACGGCGTCAAAGCGGATGTTGTAGTTCGGGATCGAGGTCGCCAGAAGGCTTCCGTCTGCCGAATAAATATTCCCCTTGTTGGCCGGAATGACAAAGTTGCGAACCGAACGCTCCTTGGCGAGTTTGCGGTAATGATCGCCCTGCACCCACTGGATATTGGTGAGTTTGATGGTAATCGCAACCGCCCCGAGGAACATCAGGAACGCGACCAGGTAAATCCTGTAGGTGATGTGCTTGTCTATTTCCATAACCTTTCAAAAAACCCGGGTTGGCGGTTTGACCTAACCATTATTTTCTTTGGCGGTACCGACGAAGGGTAGATCTGTTTCTCCTCCATCTTTGCCGAAACCGTGGATTCCATCTTGAGTTTCATGAGTTCCGACCGGCGGTCCACGAATTCCGACCGAAGCTCCTTGACCTCGTTTTGAAGCGCCAGTATCCTGAAGGTCTTGCGCTCATAAGAATTTGTGTTCGCGATCATGATGATGGCCAGAAAGATCAAAAACACGATGAAACGCCAATTCTTCATCGCGTCCTCGTTGATCAGGAACCTGGCCTTCAATATGGCGTATACGCTCTGCTTCATAGTTTTTCGGCAATGCGCAGTTTGGCGCTTCGGGCCCTGCTGTTGGTATTGATCTCCTCGTCCGATGGGACCGACATTTTTCCCACCAGCCTGAACGGCACCGAAAAGTTTCCGAACACGTCGCGCTCCGGCTCGCCCTCGAACATACCGTTTTTCATGAAGCGCTTCACGAGCCTGTCTTCAAGCGAATGGTAACTCAGGACCGATAACCGTCCGCCGGGCTTTAGTATTTCTAACGACTGCTCAAGGAATTCCATGAGCGCCTCCATTTCCTGGTTGACCTCGATGCGGATCGCCTGGTAGATCATCGCCATGAATTTGTTGCCCTTGTGCGGTGGGAAAAGCCGCGATACAACGCTTTTCAGCTGTTCGGTGTTGCGAATGGGGATTTGCGTGCGCGCCTCGACGATGACACGTGCGATCACGGGTGCGTTGCGCAGTTCGCCGTAATCGTTGAAGATCCTGCGAAGATTGGCCTCGTCGTACTCATTGACCACGCGATAGGCATCGAGCTTGTTCTTCTTGCTCATCCGCATGTCCAGTGCGCCGTCAAATCGGGTGGAAAAGCCGCGCTCGGCCACGTCGAACTGGTGCGAGGAAACGCCAAGGTCGGCGAGGATGCCGTCCACCTGGCGCACGTTGTGGAACCTGAGAAAGCGCTTGAGGAACCGGAAATTTTCGGAAATCAGTGTGAATCTTGAATCGTCGAGGGCATTGGCCTGCGCGTCCTCGTCCTGGTCAAAGGCAAACAGCCTTCCGTCAGGACCAAGCCTGCGCAATATTTCACGCGAGTGCCCGCCGCCGCCAAAGGTGACGTCCACATAAGTTCCCGCCGGGTCGATATTGAGCCCGTCCACGGTTTCGCGAAGCATTACGGGGTTATGATATTCCATTGTCGCCGTCATTTACCTGTCCCATCACATCCTCAGCCAAGTCGGCAAAATCGACGACCGAATCATCGATCGCTTTTTCATAAAGGTCTTTGTCCCATATCTCGATGATGTTCACGGCCGATGACAGCACGACATCCTTTGAAATCGAGGCAAAGCTTATAAGGTCTTTCGGGATCAACAACCGCCCTAGCGCGTCGATCTCCACGACTTTCACCCCCGCGGTAAAGCGCCGGATGAAGTCATTGTTCTTTTTCACGAAACGGTTGAGCCCGTTGATCTTTTGCATCATCAGGTTCCACTCGCTCATCGGATAAAGTTCAAGGCATTGCTGGAAAACCGAACGCTTCAGGACAAAACCATCGGCCAAAGAGGCAGACACCTGCTTCTTGAGCGGCGCAGGGATCATCAGGCGCCCCTTGGCGTCGACCTTGCACTCGTATGTCCCGATTATTGATTCCAATTTCCTTGAGTTAGTGGCAAAAATATAAAACAAATTACCACATTTTACCACAATCTACCACTTTGTTGATAAGTTTTACCACCTCAGCATCAATCGTTAACCGTAAAAGGCCGCGTTTTCCCACCCTTGTTGAAAACATCGTTGATGCGCTCACGGCGGGCCTTGTCGGCTTGCGCGAGAAAATCATATATTTGCCGCTAACTGAAAGCGTGTTTTAGATGGAGAAAGACCTGAAGAAAGAGGGCAAATACAAGTATTTTGAGGCTGGCGAGGGCACTCCGATCGTTGTCCTGCACGGATTGATGGGCGGGCTCAGCAATTTTGACGGCGTTGCCAACTTTTTCCCTGATAAAGGGTACAAGGTGATCATTCCCGAACTTCCCATCTATACGCAGAATATCCTGAAGACCAACGTCAAGGCTTTTGCCCGATACGTCAAGGATTTCATTACCTACAAGGGACTCGACCGGGTTATCCTGCTGGGCAATTCACTGGGCGGGCACATTGCGCTCTACCATACCAAGATGTACCCGGAGAAGATGTTGGGACTGGTGATCACGGGAAGTTCGGGGTTGTATGAAAGCGCGATGGGCGACAGCTATCCCCGCCGCGGCGATTATGAATATATCCGCGAAAAGGCTCAGGATGTTTTTTACGATCCGGCCTGCGCAACAAAAGAAATCGTCGACGAAGTCTACCAGGTGGCCAACGACAGGATCAAACTCATCAAGACTTTGACCATTGCCAAGAGCGCCATCCGCCACAACATGGCCAAGGACCTGGCGAAGATGCACGTTCCCACCTGCATCATCTGGGGCCGCAACGACAAGGTGACACCACCCGAGGTTGCCGAAGAATTCCACCGCCGCCTGCCGAACTCGAGCCTGTATTGGATCGACAAATGCGGCCACGCCGCGATGATGGAGCACCCGGACGAATTTAACCGGCTGATGTACGACTGGCTGCAGAAGCTAAACCTGAAATAACATGAAGATCAATTCGGCGGAATTCGTCATCAGCAACTCGGAGGTATCAAAATGCCCGAAGGAATTCCTGCCCGAATACGCGTTCATCGGCCGCTCCAACGTGGGCAAATCGTCGCTGATCAACATGCTCACCAACAACAAGAGCCTGGCGAAGACCTCGGGAAGGCCGGGAAAGACCCAGCTGATCAACCATTTCAAGATCAACCAGAACTGGTTCTTGGTGGATTTGCCCGGCTATGGTTACGCGCGCGTCTCCAAAAAGACCAAGGCCGTTTTCCAAAAATTCATCACCGACTATTTCGAGAAGCGCGAACAACTTGCCTGCGCTTTCGTTTTGATCGACATCCGCCATGAGGCGCAAAAGATCGACCTCGAATTCATGCAATATCTGGGCGAAAGCGAAATCCCTTTTTGCATAGTATTCACCAAGGCCGACAAGATCTCGAAGACCAAGATCGACTCGCACGTCGCGGCGTATCGCAAGCAGTTACTGAGCGGGATGTGGGCCGAGATGCCGACCTATTTTGTCACGTCGTCCACCGATGGGATCGGCCGTGACGAGTTGCTCGAATTCATTGACGAGGTCAACCAATCGTATTTCAGGGAAGGAAGTTGATTATTTCTGCGTGAGTTCCAGTTTCTCGGCGAAATAATCGCAAAAATCCTGCATCGTATCGCTCATCTGCTCGTCACCGGTGGCGCGGCGGAAAGTATCCGACATTGCGGTAAGTGTCTGGTGGAAGAATTTCTTCATCTCGTCCACAGGCATGTCCTTGGTCCACAAATCGATCTTGAGTGTTTCCTGCGTCTTTGAATCCCATACCGAAAGCATCACCGCCTTTGTCTTGGCGGCATCAACGCCTCCGTCGGGTGCGGTCCACGACATGGTTTCGGGCACGCGGTTCTCGTCAAGTTCGATTTCAAATTTTATTTCAGATGTCATTCCTGTGGTTTCTTGGGTTTGTACTTTGATTTTTCAAACAGTGCCTTCGCATCCATAGCGAGCATATCCTGGAGCTTCGTCTCGTTGTTTGCCATGTACGAACGGACGATCTGCCAGCCTACCCATTGCCCGATCCTTCCGGGGCTTTCATTGTCTATTTCCAGGTAAAACTTGGAAAAGGGCGCCGGCTCTATGAAGCGGTTGGGAAGCCTTGAATCGGAATTGTACAGGAGCTGGCCCTGGATGAAATACTGCCAGATGTAACTCTCGTTCTCCGACGCCCAGGCAATTTGCTCGGGCGTGTAACCGATGCGCGCGGCATCCGGGTATTCGGGAAGCAAAAGTTCCTTAAGGTACAAAATCTTTCCGTGGTACACCATAAGCGACAGCAGGTTTTTGTCGGTCGGGGGCGGCACTTTGCGCAGCGCGAAGGATTCCGCGATGTCCGGTGCAATTTGCGAAGGCTCGAAATTTTGCCGGAGGTATTCGGGAAACTGATAAAACTTATGGTCTTTCCCCAAGTAAAGTTCCAGCGAAACCAGCACGAGCGAATCGGCATAAATCGCCTTGTTGTTGTAATCCATTTCCGAAATCAGCGTGATCACTTTGGGCGTCCGCGTTTCGGGAAAATAATATTTGATGTGGCGGATGAGATCCTCGATTTCAGATTCGTGCTTGGCAAAATCCGGAAACTTTGCACGGACTTCCCCATAGAGCTCGCGCCACTGCGGATCGCGCATCTTGTCCAGCCAGACCTGGTCATCGGGATCGGGAAAAAAATAGGGATATCGCTTCCGAAGTGCTGGCAGTGCCGCGGGATCGGCCTCGAAAAAAAGTTTGTCGAACCGTTCCACGGGAACATCGACCGAAATTTCGGCCACCTTTTCCTCTACCTCGTTTTTCTTATCGCAGGCATAGAATACGATAATAAATAGGAAAAATAATATAAATCTTTTGTGCATTGTTTATGTAATTTAGCCCGAAGGCCAACCGCGCCAGGTCTTTTAAACGGGGGTTCACTCCGTTTATTTTTGCAAATATATCGCGGAACCGGATTTCATCAAGACAAAATGGGTAAAAACACTACGATTGATCCGCACGGTGTTGCGGTCCATATCACGGACTGGTTGGGAAATTACGCGCGTAAGGCCGGCGTGAACGGCTTTGTTGTGGGAATTTCCGGAGGCGTGGATTCGGCGGTCACTTCGGCTCTGTGCGCGCGGACCGGGCTGACCACCATTTGCATCGAAATGCCCATCCACCAGGCCGAAAGCCATGTTTCCAGGGCCAGGGAGCACATTGCACAGCTCAAGGCCCGGTATCCCAACGTCCGGCAGGCCATCGCCGACCTTACCCCCGTGTTCGATGCCTTTAAAATACAGGTTCCCGCCGAGCCCGCCGCCCATGTGGACCTGGCACTGGCCAACGCGAGGGCGCGGCTTCGGATGACCACGTTGTATTACTTTGCCGGGATGAACAATTTATTGGTAGCCGGCACCGGGAACAAGGTTGAGGATTTCGGCGTGGGATTTTTTACCAAGTACGGTGACGGGGGCGTCGACATTTCCCCCATTGCCGATCTGATGAAATCGGAAGTCTATGACCTTGCCGAATACCTGCAGGTCCCGGATTCCATCCTGCGCGCAAAACCAACCGACGGGCTATTTGGCGATGACCGCAGCGATGAGGACCAACTGGGTGCGTCGTATGACGAACTCGAGTGGGCGATGCAGCAGACCGAAGACGGAAAACTGCCCGAGGAATTCGATGGAAGGCAACGCGAAGTCATGGAGATATTCAGGAAAAAGAACATCGCGAACCGGCACAAGATGAATCCGATTCCGGTCTGTATCATCCCCGTCAGCCTCAAAAATTGAAATTTTGATTCACAGAGGATTACATTTTTTATTAAATTTACTTAAACCCCGAATCGATAAACATTCTAAAAAATTACCATTATGATTAACGTATGTTTAGCGGATAATTTTCCGGTGGTTCACTACGGCGTCAAATCCTATTTCAGGGAGCACGCCGAAATAAACGTAGTGTCAAACGTCGGGAACTTCTTCATGATTCCCGAGGCGCTCAAGAACAAGGAAATCGACGTACTGATCATGGATCTTGAACTTGACGGCCTTACGAGCATCTACGAGATAAAAGCCATCATCAAAAACCATCCGAAGACCAAAATCATCATATTCACCAGCCTTTCCGAACAAATTTACGCCCCGAACGCGATCAAATCGGGCGTTTCGGGATTTGTGCATAAATCGTCAAAACTGGAGCAGCTTGGCGTAACGATCATGAAAGTGCACCAGGGAACCATTGTGCTCAGCGATGCGATCAAACGCAACCTGGCACTCATCGCGAAACAAAACAAAAGCGAAAGGCTTTACCGAAAACTCTCCAACCGCGAAATCGAGGTGCTGCGCTACCTGAGCGACGGAAAGAAAAACAACGAAATCTCCAAGATCCTCAACCTCAACGAGAAAACGGTGAGCACGTACAAGCTTCGGCTCTTGACAAAGCTGAACGTAACCAATCTCGTCGATCTGGTCAACAAGGCAAAAACACTGGAAATCGTCTAGTTATACCGCGACATTACCCTTCCCAGTTTGGCTGAAAATTGCGACACCAGTTTGGTGTACTGCATGGCCATGAACATAGAATCGGCATGGTCGGCCTGTGGATCGCTCAAAAGAGATTGCTTGAGTTCCTCAATCAGCCTGTTGACCAGGAACCACCGAAGGGTCAGGATGGTTTCGCTGACGTATTGCGCGACGGTCTGCTCCTTTTGCTTGACGAATATTTGTTGACCTTCCCAATTGCCGAGGGTCAGGCGTTCCTCTCGCATGAGGATGTCGGTGACCTCCGATTCCAGGCCTTCGGGCAGCCGGGAAATGTAATGCTCGAGCGAAAATTCGTCGTTTTGGTGAAAATAGGCAATCAGGTCCTCGAAAATCTGCCTGAAGAGCGGATGTGCCAATTCAACCTCGTCCTCCTGCAGGCTGAGGTAAATCCGGTCGTAAACCTTGTATTCACGCATCACCGACTCCATTTCCTCCTGGCCGCTTTCGTCCGTCTTAAGGATCAGGTCCTCAAATTCCTCGGTGCGGTTGCCGTAAAGCAATAATATTTCAATGATCTTGCGTTCAAGTTCGAACAGAATGTCGACTTTTTCAGGTTGGCGCTCGTCATTTCGCACCACCTCGAATGCCTGCTGCTGTTTCTTGAATTCTTTACCGGCCTGTTCGATGTCCTTTTGAACCAACTGCGCCAGTGTGCTCACCAGGACCTGCTCGGAGATATCCATGATCCGGGCAGTCTCCTGAATGTAGACCTCGCGCTGGATCCTGTCGGGGATTTTGGCGATGCTGCCCACCATGTCCCGGATCAGGTCGGCCTTCTTGATGGGGTCCTGACGTGCGTCGTCCATGAGCAGGGAAGCCTTGAAACGAATGAAATCGGTGGCGTTTTCCTGAAGGTATTCGGATAATTGTGCCGGCGGCGTTTTCCGGGCGAAGGAATCGGGATCGTCCCCATCCGGAAACGTGCAGACGCGGACGTTCATCCCGGCCTCCAGGATCAGGTCGATCCCGCGGATGGAAGCGCGCAAACCGGCCGCATCGCCGTCAAAAAGAACCGTGATATTCTTGGTAAGCCTTGAAATAAGCCGAATCTGGTCCGGTGTAAGCGCAGTCCCGGATGACGCAACCACATTTTCGATCCCGGACTGGTTGAACTGGATGACATCGGTATAACCTTCCACGAGATAGCAATTGTCAAGCTTGGCAATAGACTGTTTGGCCTGGAAAATCCCGTACAGGACCTTGCTCTTGTGGTAAATGTCGCTTTCCGGGGAGTTCAGGTATTTGGCTGCCTTCTTGTCGTTGCCAAGGATTCTCCCGCCAAAGCCGAGCACACGCCCGGACATGCTGTGGATGGGGAAGATGACGCGGCCGCGGAAACGGTCAATCAGCCTGTCTTCCTTGTTGATGGTAAGCCCCGTGCTTTCCAAAAATTCCAGCTTGTAGCCCTTGCCGAGCGCCTCTTTTGAAAATGCGTCCCAGCTTTCCGGCGAATAGCCAAGGCCGAATTTACGGATCGTGTCCATCGAGAAGCCGCGCTCCTTGAAATAGGTAAGCCCGATGGCCTTGCCTTCCTCCTGGTGAAGCAGGACGTCGTGAAAATACTTTTGGGCAAATTCCGAGACCAGGTACATGCTCTCGCGAAGGTCGGCGCCTGCTTTCTCTTCATCGGTCTTCTCGGTTTCCTCGATGGCAATGTTGTATTTTCGCGCGAGGTAGCGGATGGCTTCAGGATAGGTGAAATGCTCGTGCTCCATGAGGAAGGCGACCACGTTGCCGCCCTTGCCCGACGAAAAATCCTTCCAGATCTGTTTGACCGGCGAGACCATGAAAGAAGGCGAGCGCTCGTCGGTGAACGGGCTCAAGCCCTTGAGGTTGCTGCCCGAGCGCTTGAGCTGCACGAAATCGCCGATGACTTCCTCGACGCGCGCGGTCTCAAAAACGGTATCGATGGTGGCCCTGGAGATCATGGTGAAAATTTAACAAAAAGTGCGGTTTTGGCCGGAATGACCTCAAAGGTTTTATTGCGCTTCGCTCCATACAATTCGGCGTCGCCCCGGGTTGAAAACCTTTGAGGTCTGGCGCCAAAGATAGCAAATTGCCCCGTTTTACCGCGATGCCCAGCCCCGATCGCAGCGGTTACCGCCGCCATAGCGGCCGGTTCGAGCGGAGAGCGGGAACATGCTCCCAAAAAATAAAAAAAAGCCCCCGAAAGGAGGCTTCTTCACTTTATAACTAACCCAAAAACTAATTAAAATCAAACCTGAGGCCGAGTGAAACATTGTGCTGGTCCACCGGATTGCTGTGGAAAAGCGGGTTCAGGTCATACTTGGCATACAAGCTCATGTTTTTGTAACCCACATAGGTCGCGACCCCGTATTGGAAATCACTGGCATTGAAATCGCCCTTTCGACGCATTTCCACCTTGTCGCCGTCGATCTCGTACCGCAGCACCTGTTTTGACTTGAGCCTGATCCCGCCGTAACCGCCCAATCCCATGCGCCATCCGGCTTGTTTGCGAAAGACGCCGTGTGAGTTCTGCCTCCCGAAATCCAGCTCAAGAAACACCGGAACCGACAAGTAGACGTTGCGAAGGCGGGAATGTTTCAAATTTACGTCACTTTCTGCCAAATAAGTTTGATTTCCCTCTGCGACGAAGTAGCGGTTATTGGTTGGGCGCAAATTGTTGTACATAAGCGACAGCCCGTATTTCCCCTGGAACATATTATTGTTCTTGAAAAGTCGCGTGGTAAACGAGACTCCCCATTCATAGTACGCCGAATTGTTGAAGTGGAAATCTGAGTGCGAGACATTTCCATTTGTCATGACATTGTTCCAGCCAGTCGAGAAAACGAATTGCGAAGTGGTGCGCATGTCGCCGCGCGTTGAATCGCGTCTTGCGGATTCGCGCACCCGGTCCTTAAAAGTAAGGGGCATCCCGACGCGGATTTCATAACGCGCACTGGTGTCTTTTTCGCGGATCTTGCCGTCGACCTTGTCTTTTACCAATTGGGTAAGTTCGCGCTGGGCCTCGGCGACGCGGTTTTCGATGGCGCGGGCCCGTGTCTCGGCGAGTTTGAGTTTGCGCTCGTCGGCTTCGGCATTGGAAATATTGCCCGCCTCAAGTTGTTGGTTGACCGTTTCGACCTCAAACTTGAGCGCCGCCTTTTCTTCGCGGGTGATTTCCTCGATTTGTTCGGCAATTGCCCTGGCTCGGGATTCAAAGGTTTGGGCGGGGATTTCCTGTGCCGATAATTGGCTCACGAACGGGCATAGGAAGAGTGCAAGGGAAAAGATAAAATTCCTCATTTTGATTTGATTTTTGATTAATTGATGATTGTTACTCCTGATTGCGGTTGGCCAAAGCGACCTTTACGTTCTTGTAATTCTTGCCGACGGTCCTGATCACCTTCTCGCGAAAGGTGAGTTCAAGTTCGCCATCGACCTGTGAAAGCAGCGTACCGGCATCCACTTTCACTTTTGTTTCGCCCTGCGCGGGGCTGGACCCGGTCGCCGCGATGAGTTCGTCAACTCCGGGTCCGGGATTTTGGATATTCATGGGTTTGTCCTGAGGGGCGTCCGATTGTGTTTCTGTGACCGGGTTGATGATCTGCCGGTCAGAAGCTCCTTGCGAATGTTTAACCTCCGCGACGGCCTCACGGTTTTTGGGAGCGAGCCTTGGCGCCGGGGACACCTTGGTTTGCGGGACCACCCGGAAATCCTCGCCTTTGACATTGGCCCTCGTTTCGGGGACCGATGGCGCTTCCACTACCCTTTCAATTGTTCCCTGCGGATTGTCGCCACGGGTCATCAACAAGGCCGTCAACAAGATCGCCACCACCGACGCTGCCGCATAATAGATCCAACCGATGCGGCGTACGGGTTTCTCTTTCTTGCTCTCCGTCATCGAGAGCATGGCATCGAGCCTGTCCCAAGCCTGTGGCGAGGGTGCGATCTCGCGCGCCTCCAGTTTGTCCCTAAACTCCCGTTCTATTTTAGTTCGTCCCATTTTCGTAATTTTTTAAGGTTGCGACCTGTTCCTGCAGGATCCGTCGGGCGTGCGAGAGTTGCGATTTGGACGTTCCCTCGCTGATGTTCAGCATTTCGGCGATCTCCCGGTGTTTGTACCCTTCTATGGCGTACAGGTTAAAGATCATGCGGTATCCGTCGGGCAGGCTGTCGATGAGGAACTGGATGTCGTCCACGCTCATGCCGCTCTCGATGTTGTTGGCCGAGTCTTCGGTCACGAATTCGTCTTCCAGGAAACTCACCTTTTTTTGCGCCCGGATGAAAGAGATGCATTCGTTCACCATGATGCGCCGGATCCAGCCTTCAAAACTGCCCTTGTTCTCGAAATTCGCGATGTTGGCAAAAACCTTCATGAAAGCGGTGATCATGATGTCTTCGGCGTGGTGGATGTCCCTCACATAGGTCCTGCAAACGCTAAGCATCTTTCCCGAGTACCGCGAGTAGATCTGGTGCTGCGCATGACGGTTGTTTTGCGTTGCGAGCGCAATGAGATCGTTTTGTTGCCGATGTAAGTCAATTACTTTCAAAGCCTGGTCAGCGTTTCTAAGGGTAAAGACGGAAATGGTTCAGAAAGGGTTGCATGGGGATGGAAAAAAATTCAGTTTATTTTACAATCTGTTGATTTACAGATGGTATTTCGGTTGTAGGTTATGGGTTATGGGTTGTGAGTATTGGGTTGTGAGTATTGGGTTGTGGGATTAGGACCGTAAACCGTAAACTGTAAACCGTAACGTCAATCAACCAATCTTAAATTTTCCTTTCAATCACGTAGTTGACCATCAGCGCCAGCGATGCCTTGTACTCGCTATCCGGAAAATCCTCCAGCAGCGCAAGTGCCTGGCGTTGGAAATCGTGCATGCGGCCTTCGGCGTAGGATAGCCCCTGGTGCGACTTGACAAAATCGATCACCTCGCGCACGCGTTTGCGGTTTTTGTTGTGGTTCTTGATGGAGTTGATCAGCCATCGTTTTTGTGCCGATTTGCAGTTGTTGAGCACATGGATCAGCGGCAGGGTCATCTTTTGTTCCTTGATATCGATCCCGGTCGGTTTGCCGATGGCCTCGTCGGTATAATCAAAAAGATCGTCCTTGATCTGGAACGCCATCCCGATGAGTTCGCCAAAATACCGCATCCTTTCCACGACGGCATCGTCCTCGCTTACCGATCGGGCGCCAAGCGCACAGCAGGCCGCGATAAGGGTCGCCGTCTTTTTGCGGATGATGTCGTAATAGACGTCTTCGGTAATGTCGAGCCTGCGCGCCTTTTCGATCTGGAGAAGTTCTCCTTCGCTCATCTCGCGCACCGCCACCGATATGATCCGCAACAGGTCAAAGTCGCCGTGATCGATGGACAGTAACAGGCCTTTCGACAAAAGATAATCGCCTACCAAAACGGCGATCTTGTTCTTCCAAAGGGCATTGATGGAAAAGAATCCGCGGCGGCGGTTGGAATCGTCCACCACATCGTCGTGAACGAGGGTCGCCGTGTGGATAAGTTCAATGACCGAGGCACCGCGGTAAGTCCTCTCGTTCACCGTTCCCCCCGACACCATCTTGGCCGACAGGAAAACAAACATCGGGCGCATCTGCTTGCCCTTACGGTTCACGATGTAATAGGTAATGCGGTTTAGCAGCGCGACCCGCGAACTCATCGATTCGTGGAACTTCTTTTCAAAAAGTTCCATTTCCCCCGCGATGGGCAATTTTATCTGCTCGGTGATTTTCATCGGCGTAAAGATACTCCTTAGCTTTGTAATCTTAAAAGTTATTGGATTTTAAACCCTCGTGGCCCTTAAACGTCCAAGCCAGCCTAAAACCACAACCATGAAAAAATTATTATTCCTCACCGTGATTTCCGCCGTGCTGATGGCGGGTTGCGACAAGAATGACAGCGATTCCGGAAACGGAACTGAAAATGCGGCGCGCATCGATTATGAACTCGACCTGATTGCCGACGACGTCTCCAACATTGCCGAAGAACAATATTTCGCCGCGCAGGCCGCATCGGGTAAAACGGTTACCGCTTCCCTGCCCGATTGCGCCCAGGTTACCATGACGACTTCGGGAAATACGTGGACGCGGACCATTGATTTTGGGGACGGTTGCGAAATGCCGAACGGGAATATCCTTTCAGGTACGATCGTCATCAGCGGCACCGCGGATTTTTCGGCGCAACAGGCCACCATCTCCTACACTTTCATCGATTTTCACCACAACAACAGGCTGGTCGAAGGCAATAGAACCGTTGTAAGGACCATTCAATCCACATCGGCACAGGCCGAACCCCATCCTGTGGCAACCATTTCGCTTGACATGACCGTCACCTATCCAAACGGAAATGTTTACGGCCGCGAGGGCAACCGCATCCGCGAATTCGTTCATGGCTACAACACTCCTGATTTAATGGCCGACAACATCTTTGAGATCACCGGCAATTGGGCCACGATTTTCCCCAACGGCGACATCCGCGAAACCACGGTCGCAGAGCCGCTTACCAAACGCATGGATTGCCCCCGGATCGTAAGCGGGGTGCTTGCCATCGTACAAAACACCAACATCGGGGAGCTCGATTATGGCGATGGCGAGTGCGACAATCTCGCGGTCCTCACGATAAACGGACAGTCCACGACGATTACTTTAGGAAACTAAAAGATGCCCTTCGGGGCATTTTTATTGCTTGTTGGCGAGTTGCCCGCATGCGGCGTCGATGTCTTTTCCGCGGCTGCGCCTGACCTTGACCACCACACCGTCGGCCTCGAGCGCACGGATGTAGGCCATGATCGCGGCCTCATCGGCTTGCTGGAATTCACCGTCGTCGATGGGATTGTATTCGATCAGGTTGACCTTGCAGGGAACATGGCGGCAAAATTTCACCAGTGCCTGTACCGATTCGGCGTTGTCGTTGATGCCTTTCCAGACCACGTATTCATAGGTCACGCGGCTCTTGGTTTTGGAATACCAGTATTCAAGTGCCTGACGCAGATCGGTCAGCGGAAAATTCACGCTGAAAGGCATGATCCTGTTCCTGATTTCCTCTATGGCCGAATGGAGCGAAACCGCGAGCTTGAACTTGGGGCCTTCATCGGCGAGTTTGCGGATCATTTTGGGGATTCCCGATGTTGAAAGCGTGATGCGCTTCGGCGACATGTTGAGTCCTTCGGGAGAGGTGATTTTCTCAACTGCCTTGAGGACGTTTGGATAGTTCATGAGCGGTTCGCCCATTCCCATGAAGACGATGTTGGAAAGCGGTCGGTTGTGGTACAGGCGGCTTTCGGCATCGATGGCCACCACCTGGTCGTAGATTTCATCGGGATTGAGGTTGCGCATGCGCTTGAGCCTTGCCGTCGCGCAAAAATTGCAGTCCAGGCTACAGCCCACTTGTGACGAAACGCAGGCAGTGGTGCGTGTTTCGGTGGGAATCAGGACCGATTCCACGACCAGGCCATCGTGCAACCGCACGGCGTTCTTCACAGTCCCGTCGCTTGAGCGCTGCATCTGGTCCACCTTGATGTGGTTGATCACGAAATGCGCGTCCAGCATCCCACGCGTGCCCACCGACAGATTGGTCATGTCCTCGAAGGAATGGGCCCCTTTCTGCCAAAGCCACTCATACACCTGGTTCCCGCGGAAGGCCTTGTCTCCCTGCGACACGAAAAAATCCCGCAATTCCTCGCGGCTGAGCGCCCGGATGTCCTTTTTGGTTTCCACGGCGCAAATTTAGTTTAAAATGAACCGATTGCCCCCGTGTTTTGCTAATTTTGGGAAAGCCAACTTTTATGCATTTCATTTCCCCGGAACTCGAGCGTTACATCGAAATCCATTCGCAACCAGAACCTGAAGTACTCGCACGCCTGAACCGCGAAACGCACCTCAAGGTCCTTCAGCCCAGAATGCTGAGCGGCCACTTCCAGGGGCGGGTGCTGAGCATGATTTCCAAGCTTGTCAGGCCTTCGGTGATCTTGGAAATCGGGACCTATACGGGTTATTCGGCTATTTGCCTTGCGGAAGGCTTGGCAGGCGACGGCACCCTGCACACCATCGACATCAAGGAAGAATTGCAGGACTTACAACGGCGGTATTTTGACCAGTCCGGTTTCGGCCAAAAGATTGTGCAACATCTGGGACCCGCGCTTGAGGTCATACCGGCGCTCAACACCTCTCCCGACCTTGTCTTCATCGACGCCGACAAGGAAAATTATATCCACTATTATGAAATGGTAGTGCCGATGATGAAACGCGGTGGGATCATCCTATCGGACAATGTCCTGTGGAGCGGCAAAGTATTGGAGGAGACATCGGCAACCGACAAAAGCACGAAAGCGCTCCTGGAATACAACAAGCGCATCGCCACCGATCCCCGCGTGGAAACCGTTCTGCTCCCCATCCGCGACGGGCTAAACGTTACCCGGGTGGTCTAACATTCCCTTTTCTTTCGGGAAGAAGTGATCGCGAAGGTTGCGATAGAGTTGCCAATGCAGCGCGGCCATGAGGGCTCCCCAACCGTATCCGCAAAAGATATCAAGCGGATAGTGAAGCCCCAGATAGATCCTGCTGTAGGCGAAGATAAACGGCCAGATGAAGAAAAAGCCCATGTACTTGACGTAAGGCCTCAGAACCAGGAAGAGGAACATCGCGCCCGCCATCGAATTGGACGCGTGGCCCGAAAAGAAACTGAATGACTTTCGCGATTGCACGATGCGCATAATGCCCTCGAAATCGGCGTTGTTGACCGGCCGTGCCCGCTGGAAATAATTTTTGACGAGGTTTGTCGTCTGGTCGGTCACCGTCAGCAGCAATGCAATGAGCACGCAGATCAGGATCACGTGCCGCCAACCCAAATGTTTGAAAAGCAGGTAAAGCACAATAGCGAACACCGGCACCCAGTTGAACTGCTTGGTGATGAACAACCAGAACCAATCCCAGGATTCCGATCCCAGGCCGTTGAGGAACAGGAAAAGTTCCTCGTCCATTTTGAGCGCGCGTTCAAGCATCAGCGTTGGCGCTTGATTGGGCCCTCGGGCTGGTTTTCAATTGGATCATTATCAGGCCGGGAATTGTTTGTACTGAAAACGTCATCCACGCGCGCGGCTTCGTTGCTCTCGGTGACCATGGTGGTAAAGCTCTCCTTAGCCTTCGCGATCTCGTCCGAAATTCCGCCCGTGAGCGTGTTGCGGTCCAATCCGGCGTCGGCTGCGCCGCTGCGGATCTCGTTCTTGATGTCGTTGGTGGCGTTTCGCAATTGGGCCATGCCCTTGCCAAGTGTCCGCGCGATCTCAGGGATCTTGTCGGACCCAAAAAACATCAGCACGACCAAAATGATAAACAGGAATTCTCCCCCGCCGATCCCAAACATACCAAACGCTTTAGCCCGGCAAAGTTACAAAGTTGCGCGCTTTGGCCGGGCCGCTTAACAAATTATTCTCAGTCAAATTTTGACTTCCCCTCCTGCTTGGGCCATGTGTTGTTCGAAGTGTCCACATCGGCGGTCTCGAGCTTGGGATCGACGGTGATCTTTGAAACTTCCTTCTGTGAGGCGAAAACCCGCGTCACCTGTGCATCGTTCATCCGCCAAATCTGCGCGGGGAAACGATGCTCCTCGGTCGTGCCGTCGGCAAAGGTAAGCTCCACGATTACGGGCATCACCAGCCCGCCCGGTTTGTCAAAAGTCACTTGGTAGAAATACTTGGGATCTTTTAGGGCAGCGCGTTGTTCGGCGGTGAAATTCTGCTCGATGTACTCGTCGAAAGGCTTGATGCTTTTTCGGTCAAAGGCCTTTTTGAGTTCGGGCTTCATGTCCGATGCCTCGGGCACCATGTACACAAGCGGGCCGGCGTTGGTGGTGCGGCGGCGGCGTGGCTGTTGCATCGGTTTGGCGTCTTTCGGCGCTTCGGAACTTACGAAATAACGCTTGACCTCCTTGATGCCGATGTCGACATTATCGGTCGTATAGAACCATCCGCGCCAGAACCAGTCCAAATCAACCCCCGATGCGTCTTCCATCGTCCTGAAGAAATCCTCAGGTGTCGGGTGCTTGAATTTCCAGCGGTGCGAGTAGGTCTTGAATGCATAATCAAAGAGTTCGCGGCCCATAATTGTCTCGCGCAAAATATTGAGGCCGGCTGCGGGTTTTCCGTATGCATTGTTCCCGAATTGACGAATGGATTCGGAGTTGGTCATGATCGGCTCCAGTCCGGCTTGCGAACCCGCCATATACGGCACGATCAGTTTCGCAGGGCCACGGTCAACGGGGAAAGTCGGCTCCCACTCGATCTCGGTCAGGTATTCGAGGAAGGTGTTGAGCCCTTCGTCCATCCACGTCCATTGCCTTTCATCCGAATTGACGATCATCGGAAAGAAATTATGCCCCACCTCGTGGATGATGACGCCCATCATTCCATACTTGGTCCGGTCCGGCGTAATTTTCGTCTCGGGATCCGGGCGGCCGAAATTCCAACAGATCATCGGGTATTCCATCCCCTGGTCCTGCGCATTCACCGAAATTGCCTTTGGATAGGGATAATCGAACGTGTATTTTGAATAGGTTTTCAGCGTATGCGCCACAATACGTGTGGAATATTCCTCCCAAAGCGGGTTGCCTTCCTTCGGGTACAGCGAAACGGCCATGACGTCCTTGCCGCCCAATTTGACCGCCATCGCGTCACAGATGAATTTGCGCGAAGTCGAAATCCCGAAGTCGCGCACATTTTCTGCCTTGAACTTCCAGGTTTTTTTCCTGGTCGAGAATCCTTTTTCGGCTGCCTCGGCTTCCGCCTGCGTCACGATGATGACGGGTTTCTCGTACGATTTCTCGGCGAGTTGGTAGCGCTTGAGCTGCTCGGCGGTATAGACTTCGGACCGGTTCTGCAAAACGCCCGTCGCGTCGAGGAAATGGTCGGCGGGCACGGTGATGTTCACCTCGAAATTGCCAAACGGAAGCGCAAATTCGCCGCTCCCCCAAAACTGCATGTTCTGCCAGCCCTCGACGTCGTTGTAGACCGCCATCCGCGGATAGAACTGCGCCAATACGTAGAGGTTGTTGCCGTCCTTGGGGAAATGCTCGTAGCCGGAGCGTCCGCCCTCGACCATGTAATTGTTGATGTTGTACCACCATTTTATCGAGAAGACAAATTTTTCACCGTGTTTGAGCGGCTTGTCAAGATTGATGCGCATCATCGTTTCATTGACCGTGTGCGAAAGCGGTTTCCCGGCGGCGTCCCGGACGTATTCGATCTTGAATCCCCCGTCAAATTTCTCCTGCATGTATTTGCGTGCGAACCCGCTGGCCGAAATGGTAGGGTCGGCATAGGTGTTTTCAACCAAAGGCGATTTTGAGGTTCGCGCCTTTTCGTTTTGGTCAAGCTGTACCCAAAGGTATTCCAGCGGTTCCTTGGCGTTGTTGTGGTACGTGATGGTCTCGGTGCCATAAAGCCTGGTGCCCTTGTCGTCAAGCTCGATGTCCATCTTGTAATCGGCTTGTTGCTGGTAATATTCAGGTCCCGGAGCACCCGATGCCGTCCTGTACATATTGGGCGTGGCCATCAGGTCATACATCTGTTTGAACTTGTCGGGATTGGGCGCGACAGCCTTCTTTGCCTCGGGCTGTTGGGCAAACGACGGCAATACGGCAATTAGCAATAATGGCAGGATTTTTTTCATGGTCTGGTTAATAGGCTAGTTTGACACGGTCATTTTCAAACGTGAGCAGGTGGCTCGATTTTTTTCCGTTGACGTGGGTTTGTATGATGTTTTGTTGTTCCGTTACAAGGTCGGTCAGGATTTTGTCGCGGATTTCCAACGATTTGACACGGGAAACATTAGGAATCACAAAATAACAGATCAGCACGTTGTTTTCAAGTTCAAGCCCCTTGAATTCCGGTGCCGATGGCTTCCCGTTGACGATGATCTGCAAATGCGACGCAAAATAATCGCGCATCATCTCCTCGTCCCTGGCCGATTGGTCGCGTTCCCCGAACCTTCCCTTGACCTTGTTTTTGATGGCAAGGGCATCGTTCAGGTCGTCGATGAAAACACGGGACGTGATCTGCAACATTTTTTTCTCCGGCGCGTGGTTGACCTGCAGAATCGCCACATAGAATTTGTGGGTGCCGAATCCGCTCAACCCCAATCCCGATACCAGCAGCAAAAACAACAAAATCTTTTTGTTCATGAAGTAAAAATAGGGAAACGTTTGGCCAAAGAAAAAATTACCCGCCGCCCGGATTAAGTTTTTTGTAGGATTCGGCCAATTCGCTCAGCAGGAATGCGGTCATGGTCTTGTTTTTTGCCTTAACAGCCGATTCCAATGGCCCGTCACCGCTTATGTAATGAAGGAAGTCCTCGACGTAATCTTCGGGAATCTTGAGCCGTCCGGTGAAATAATCGGGTTCGAACAGGTCCTCCAGTTTCTTTTTCAGCATTTCCTTCCGCTCCACATCAACCTCTTTTTTGAGCATCGCGGTGCGGCCCGTGATCCAGTTGATGAGCGGGTCGAGCGAGGCTGCCGGTCCGATGCCCGCCATTCCCGAAGCCGTGCGCAACTTTCGTTGGGCGGGGGTGTAGGTCTTGATGCCGCGCGGAACGATTCCCAGATCCTCGGCATTGATGCTGTTGTAGCGTTCGATCTTGACCTCTTCAAGCTGGTTGATCATCGCCTCAAGCCGCACAAAGAAGACGGGTTGTGCAAACGCATCGGCAGGTACGGCGAGCCTTTTCCCGCGGAATTGTACCGACGAAAACATCAGGGTGTCTCCCGCCACCGCCGGAATGTCGAAGAAGCCGCCTTGCCGCGTGAGCACCGATTGTTCCGATGCAAGGTTGGAGACGAGGATGCCTTCCAGGTCGCTGATATCGGCAGTGACTTTACCGTGCAGATTGGTTCGCGCTTGCGGATAAGCCAGGACCGGAAGCATGACAAGGAGTAAAAGTAGCTTCATACGCAGGGAATTGGCGTAAAAGTATCGGGAGCCGATGCCAAAAAATTGCCAACGCGCCAATAAAATTTTGTTAACGAAAAAAAGCCCGGTGGCCGCGATGCGCTATTTTTGAAATAAAAACATGCGTCTTCTCATTGCCAGCACATCCACCCTTCACGGCGGAACATACCTCGATTACATTTCGGATACCGTATCAAAATTTTTTAAAGGAAAAACGGTGACCTTCATTCCCTTTGCACGCCCGGGCGGGATTACGCATGAAGCCTATACCGAAAAGGCTCGGTCGGCATTCGCGGCAATGGGCCTGGAATTGCGTGGCCTGCACGAATTTGATAATCCGAGGAAAGCCATTTTGGATTCCGAAGCATTTTTCACCGGCGGAGGCAACACGTTTTTGCTGACCGACATGCTCCATCGAAAGGACCTGATGAAACCCCTCGCCGAAGCGGTCCGTGCCGGTGCGCCCTACATGGGGAGCAGTGCGGGAAGCAATATCGCCGGGCAATCCATGCAAACGACCAACGACATGCCGATTGTCTATCCTCCGTCGTTCCAAACCTTGGGATTGTTGCCGTTCAACCTTAACCCGCATTACATGGATCCCGACACCTCATCCACCCACATGGGCGAGACCCGCGAAACCCGGATAAAAGAATTCCACGCCTTCAATAAAACACCCGTGCTGGGACTACGCGAGGGAAGCTGGCTTGAGGTCGAGGATGAAAAGATTGTTTTGCGCGGCAGTTTGACCGCAAGATTGTTCCGGCAGGATAGGGAGCCGGTGGAACTTGAACCGGGTTCCAATGTAGCAATTAATTAATGTGCAAATATACCAATTAGTAAAAGAGCGGCTTTTTAGGTCAATTGGCATATTGGTACATTTTCATATAGTTACATTAAACACCAGTGTATGTCAGGTATTTTTTACTCCAGCCTATGCGTAAAAAAAAGCCCTAACTTTCGTAAGGGCTTTTTGGAGCGGAAGACGAGGCTCGAACTCGCGACAACCAGCTTGGAAGGCTGGAGCTCTACCAACTGAGCTACTTCCGCATTGCGAGTGCAAATATAAATTAATTGTTTTGCCCGCACAAAATTTTTTAAAAAATATAGTGAAGATTCGGTGCCGACGGTGGCGCCATAAAGCTAAAAATATGGAAATCAAGGAAATTACGGCGGAAGACACC
>JAEWCF010000082.1 GCA_023390775.1 Bacteroidota bacterium
GAGCTTGAGTTCCTTGACCGGCGGCGCATGTTGCCCCCTCCAAAGAAAGAACGCGGTAAGCCCGACAAAGATAGCCAGCCCGATTTCCCTTATCAGGACCACGATATCCGGATTGCGGTCGATGAATTTGGCGAATACAAGGGCCAGGTAGGTCTGCAAAAGGACTACTGCCGTCGCGCCCCCCGCAAAAATCAACGCACGCGTACGACCTTCGTTCACGCTCACCTTCGCGGCCGTCATATTGATCAGCCCCGGCGGAGTAATTCCCGCCGAAGCAGTGACGAAACCCAGGAACAATGGGAGCGTATAGCCCATTTCTAATTGATTTTGAACCGAATATACGTAATCGCCTTGTTAACTTCCAAATATTGCGATTCGTAAAAAGTCTGGATTTCGGTGACTTCGGAAGGGGCGCCCTCGTTCCGGTAAATGTTGTGGTTGGCATACAACACTTCGCAACCCAAACCGTGCAGCAATCCGAGGGTATATCCGTGCATGAATTCGCTGTCGGTTTTCAGGTGCATGAGCCCGCCGGGTTTCAAAATCCTTTTATAGAGTTCCAGGAACTGCGCATTGGTCATGCGGTGCTTGGTGCGCTTGTACTTGATCTGGGGGTCGGGGAAGGTGATCCAGATTTCGTCGACCTCACCCGGTGCAAAGACCTTGTCAATGAGTTCGATCTGGGTACGCACGAAGGCCACGTTGGAAATTCCTTCCTCGAGCGCCGTCTTCGCACCCCGCCAAAACCTCGCGCCCTTGATGTCGATGCCGATGAAATTCTTCTCGGGGAATCGCCGGGCCAGGCCAATGCTGTACTCCCCCTTTCCGCAGCCAAGTTCCAGTACCAGCGGGTGGTCGTTCTTGAAGACTTCGTTCCATCGGCCCCTCTGCATGAGCGAGCCTTCGATCAATTCATCCCGCGTGGGCTGGTAAACATTGTCAAAAGTTTCGTTTTCGCGAAAGCGCTTCAGTTTATTTTTACTTCCCACATTTAATATTTTGGCAAAATTAGGGAAATATAGCGCACCCCAATTCTTTTTATCTTCGCAGGCATGGAGCTTACGCAGAAAGGCAGGATTCTCGTCGCGCCCCTCAATTGGGGCCTGGGCCATGCCACGCGCTGCATCCCGGTGATCCGCGCACTTGAAGAAAACGGGTTTGTGCCGGTCATTGCCTCGGACGGCGAGGCGCTCAGGCTGCTGCAAAAGGAATTTCCACACGTGGAAAGCCATACACTTCCGTCGTACGGAATACTCTATCCCGAAAACGGAAAGGATTTTAAGTGGAAGATGCTTCGGCTCATGCCGGGAATGATCGACGCGATGCTCGAAGAAAAGAAAATCGTAAAAAAGTGGGTCCGGGAACTGGCCATCGACGGCATCATTTCGGATAACCGGCCGGGCGTTTACAGCAAAAAGGTTCCGTCGGTCTTCATCACGCACCAACTCAACGTGCTCTCCGGCAGTACCTCCTGGCTTACCGGCGGGCTTCACCGGCGCATCATTTCCAAATTCACCCAGTGCTGGGTCCCCGACGTCGAGGTCGCCCCAAACCTCAGCGGCAAATTGGGCCACGTGGAAAAGCCGCCCAAAAACGTCCGGTACATAGGGCCGTTGAGCCGGTTTCAATTTACCGAATCACCGCCGCGTTACGATCTCATGGTCTTGCTGTCCGGCCCCGAGCCACAACGTTCCCTGTTCGAGAAAAAGTTGCGCCAAGAATTGCTGCACTATTCGGGATCGGTGCTATTTGTTCGAGGGGTAGTGGAAGCTGAACAAAAACAGGAGCAAAAGGGCAACATCCACTTTTACAACTACATGACGTCGCGCCAGTTGCAGCAATCGCTGTCGGAAAGCCGGACCATCATCTGCCGATCGGGCTATACGACGCTGATGGATCTTGCAAAACTTGGCCGCAAGGCGTTCCTGGTCCCGACGCCCGGCCAGTTCGAACAGGAATACCTCGCCAAAAAGATCCGGCGGGAGGGAATGCTGCCATCGGCCAAGCAGGAAAAATTCAGGTTGGAAATGTTACAGGAAGTGGAGCTTTATCCCGGGCTGCCGAGAATGCGTTCATCGGTCGATTGGCAGGATCTATTTGGCCTTTTCGAGCGTAAAGGAGAACTCCGAACCTGAGCCCGGCGAGCTTTCGACATACAATTTTTCATTGTGCGCCTCGATGATGTGCTTGACAATGGAAAGTCCAAGGCCCGAACCGCCTTCGCTCCTCGCACCGCTCTTGTCGACCCTGAAGAAACGCTCAAAAAGACGGGGAATGTGCTGCTTTTCGATGCCCTCGCCGTTGTCGTGGATGCGCACGATGATCTTATTTGAAACCAAATCCTCGACGGTGACCTCGGTCGTCCCCTTCTCACGGCCGTATTTTATGGAATTGTTGATCAGGTTGATGAGTACCTGGCGAATTTTTTCGGGATCGCCGGTCACCATTACCGGCTTGGTATACTTGCGGTCGAACATCAGCAGGATATCCTTTTCCGAGGCCTTCATCTCCAGCAGGTCAAACACATTCTGGACAATTTCCACGATATTGAACCTGGTCATCTCGAGGTTCAGGTCGCCGCTCTCCAGCTTGGCGATCATGTCCAGGTCCTGCACGATGTAGATGAGCCGCTCGACGCCCTTTTCGGCGCGTTCGAGGTATTTTTTGCGGATGGTCTTGTCTTTCATTCCCCCGTCGAGCAAGGTCGAAAGATAACCCTGGATCGTGAACAGCGGGGTCTTTAATTCGTGCGAGACATTGCCCAGGAATTCGCGGCGGTATTCCTCGCGGACCTTGAGCATCTCGATTTCGAGTTTTTTGTCGGTGGCGAATTTCTTGACCTCCCGGGTGAGGGTCGCCATATCGGTGGTGATGGACGGGCTCCGCAGCATCGAGCCTTCGAGCAAGGTCACATCGTCATAGATCTGCTTGACCTTGCGGTAAATGTATTTCTCGACCCGGTACTGGATGACCAGGAAACTGAACGCCGCGACACTGACCGCAAAAATGATGAGGAACTGGACCGATATTTCCAGGAACGCATACAACAGCAGTGCTGCGAAACCCGTTGAAAAAAGGGTGATGTACAACGTCGACATCACCGCAAACCGGTAGGTGCGCTCAAAGTTGACGGCCATCAGGGCTCGATCTTATATCCTACTCCTTTTATGGTCCTGAAGAGTTCCTCGCCAATTTTTTCGCGCAATTTGCGGATATGCACGTCGATGGTACGGCCGCCCACGATGACCTCGTTGCCCCATACCTTGTCCAGGATTTCCTCGCGCTTGAATACTTTCCCGGGTTTCGATGCAAGCAGGTAAAACAATTCGAATTCCTTGCGCGGCAACACGATTTCCTCGCCTTCCTTGACAATCTTGTACTCCTCGCGGTTGATCTCGATCCCGCCAACCTGCAGCGTTCCCGCCGGCAATGCATCGGCATCTTCGCGGAACCTGCGCAAAAGCGCCTTCACCTTGCTCACCAAAATTTTTGGTTTGATGGGTTTGGTGATGTAATCGTCGGCACCCGCGTCAAAACCCGCAACCTGCGAATAATCTTCGCTTCGGGCGGTAAGAAAGGTGATGACGGTGTTTGAAAGTTCGGGGATCTTGCGGATCTGCTCGCACGCTTCCATTCCGTCCATCTCGGGCATCATCACGTCCATGATGATCAGGTGTGGGAGTTCCTTCTTGGCCTTCGCTACAGCCTCTTTTCCATTCGGAGCAGTCGATATCTGGTAGCCTTCCTGCGAGAGGTTGTACCCAACGATTTCCAGGATGTCCGGTTCATCGTCGACAAGCAGGATCCTGATGTCTTTCTTCTTCATCGAAGTTGTTTTGCGATGTAAATGTAAAGATAAAAAAACGCTGCCCGGGGCCGGTTAACCGTAATTTAATATGTTAACATTCGGGTAAAGATTATAAAACCAATTGGTAATCGGGGGCTAACCCCACCTTCACAGTGCGGGCTTTCCTTTGCACAAATTTAATATACGATGAAAATCAGGTTAACAATCCTAACACTTTTCTTCACCATTTTTTCAATCGCTCAAAAGGGTTCGATCAGCGGAACCGTTACCGACAAGGATTTCAACAACGAGCCACTTCCCTTTGCCAATGTCGTGGTCAAGGGTAGCGGCATCAGCGTCTCGACCAATGAGGCCGGAGAATTTTCCATTCCGATGGAACCGGGGAAATATACACTCCAGTTCAGTTTCGTCGGTTATGAAAACGCCGAACAGGCGGTCACCGTCAATGCGGGAGAGGTTACCACGGCCAACCAGGCACTCGGTTCGGGCGGGTATACACTTCAGGACGTCGTGGTCCAGGCGCAGGTCAACCGCGAAAGGGAAACCGCGCTTTTGGTGGAACAAAAGAATGCCGTCGAGATCAAACAGAGCATCGGCGCGCAGGAAATGTCCCGGAAGGGCGTGACCACGGTCGAGGGAGGCGTTACCAAAATTTCCGGGGTTTCAAAAGTGGCGGACCGCGGAATTTTCGTGCGCGGGTTGGACGATCGATATAACTATCTGCAGATAAACGGGCTCAATTTTATCCCGTCTGACCCGAACCTCAAGACGATTCCGCTGAGCTTCATCCCCACCGATGTCGTCCGCAACATCGACGTCTTCAAGACCTTCAACACGTCGCTTTACCAGGATTTTGCCGGGGCATCGATCAACATTGTCACCAAGGATATCGCGACCAAGCCGTTCACCAAGATCAGCATTTCGGCAGGGATGAACAGCAATACCGCTTTTAAGGACTTCAAGACTTCGGATGAAGGCGGCGGGGATTTCTTCGGATATACTTTGGACAATCGGGAACTCCCGAATGTTTTCGGGCCCGATCGCGCATCGGGTTACCAGGCATCACCATCGGAATCAAAAGACCTCTTTAAGGCAAGCTGGACACCCGACCGCACGAAGGCGCCACTCAATACAGGGGTCAGCATCACGAATTCGGATGCGTTCAACCTTGAAAATGACCGGAAAATCGGCTATCTGGTCAACTTCAATTTCTCGAACAATTTCCTTGCGCAGACCGGTGAGCGCCGAAACCTCAACAGCGCGGGTACGGCCGTTAAGGATTTCGACCGGAACGTCTTTCAATACCAGACACAGAAATCGGCATTGGCGGGGCTCAATTATCGCAAAATCGACAAATACAATTTCCTGGTTAACCTTATCTACATCCAGAATTCGGAGAACACGATCGACGAGATCCGCGGGGAAAATACCGATTTCATCACGATCGACAAGCCGTTCTTTCTGCGCGACATGAAATATGTCGAAAATACTTCGGCGGGAATCCAGCATCTGGGAACCCTTTATTTTAAGGACAAGCTCCACACCCTGGAATACGGCGTTGCGGCGACCATCGGCAAGAACAACATGCCCGACCGCAAGGTGCTGATCACCGAGGGCGAGGGCGCCGATGCGAATTACGTGACCTTCAACGGGGCGGACCCGTTCAGGTTTTACTCGGAACTGGACAATTTCAATGTCAACGGGAAACTGGAATACGAGATCAAATTTGGCGGCGAAATCCAGAGCAGGCCGAAGAATGCGCTGCGTTTCGGTTACAACGGCGACATGGCGATGTTTGATTTTTTCAACCGGACCGTCCGGGTGAATGGAGGCGTCAACCTGACCGACACCTCGATCGATACGGATAATCCGCAAATTTTCTTCAGTACCAACTTCGACGCGGGCAACCTTTATTATGTTTCCACCGCCGACCCCACGTACAAAGTCGAGATCAACCAGTTCATCAACGCGGGTTTTGTCAATTACACGCGCAACTGGGACAAACTGACGCTCGATCTGGGGGTCCGTGCCGAATATCTTTTCCGCCAGACCAAGTACCGTTTGGAAACCGTGCAGATCACCAACCCGTATGCGGTCAAGGAATACACGCCGTTTGACATCAATCCCGTGCTCAACGCGAAATATTTGCTGAGCGACCGAGCGAATTTGAGGTTTACGGCTTCGAAGACCTCGACTAAACCGCGGGTCCGGGAGATTCTGCCGTTTAGATATCAGGATGGCGACGGAAACTTTACCGTCGGAAATCCCGATATCAAGAATACCCAGAATTACAATGTCGACCTCAAGTACGAGATTTTCCCGAATCCATCCTCGATGTTTGGCATCACCGCCTTTGGCAAGATCATTCAAAACCCGATTCCGCGACTCATTTTGGGTACCTCGACCGGATTTTTGACCTATTATGCCAACTTTGACCAGGCCCAATTATTCGGAGTGGAACTCGAGGCGAACTTTGGGTTTGACCTTTTTGGCGATTCGGATTTCGCAAAACGCACCTCGATGGGCCTCAACACTATTATAATGAAGTCCAAGGAAGAAGCAGACGCCGAAAAATTCCCCCGGCTGACCTCAACCTCGCGTTCCCTTCAGGGCGCATCGGACTTTATCCTCAACACCGATATTTCGTATGACCTGATCAAGAACGAAAGAACCGAAAGCAAGGTGTCTTTTATCTACAATACCTTTTCGGACCGAATTTATGCCGTGGGCGGCGACGGCGCATCGGATATCATCCAGAAACCGATCCATCAATTGGATTTTACGTGGCGGAATACGTTCAGCAAAAAGTATCAGCTTAACCTCAGCGTACGCAATATTCTGGACAGTGAATTTTTGGCGACGCAGGATCCGACGCAGGCGGTGGCATTTCCGGATCAGTTCAGCAATGTGAACAGCAGATTGAGCCAGGGAGTGAATATTGGGTTGGAATTCAGTTATACATTTTAACATTCAGCGCCCGAAATCGAATTAAATAATCGGGCCGTACGACAACCTCAAAGGTTTTATTCCGCTTCGCTCCATACAGTTCGGCTGTGCCTCGGGTTAAAAACCTTTGAGGTGCGAAATACGGCAAAACCGCAAAAAAACTAAAATGGCCCAAATCTTAACATTTGCGGCCATTTTGTGTAACGTTAAGTTGACAAATCCGAAGTCCTTATAACCATAACATAACCCATCGGTAACCCCTTCGAAAAGTGCCCCGCCTAGTTTTGCGGTAATCTAAAAACCTAAACAACAACCGATGAAAACACATTTCTTCAAAGCACTCATTTTATCAATCGGAATCTTCGCCGCGGGATGCTCCTCAGAGGAGAGCAACGGCGGTGCCAACGTGCCCAACCTCGAGGGATCGGTACTTCAGGGCAACATCACAACCGATCTCAATGTGCCTGCAGGCAATTACAACCTTAAAGGGGTCGTCGTCGTCAAAAGCGGCGCAACGCTCACGATCCAGGAAGGAACCACATTTACGGTGTCAATTGCAGATCAGGCCCTTGGGAACAACTATTTGCAAATTGAACAGGGCGCAAAGATCATCGCAAACGGAACTTCAACCCAGCCCATCGTATTTACTGCCGAGTCGGCAACGATTGGCGCCTGGGGCGGAATCATCATGAACGGCCGTGCCAAAATCAATGTGGCGGGCGGGACTGAAATTGCCGAGGCAGGGGGCCTTATTTACGGTGGAAACGACGATGCCGACAGTTCCGGTTCCCTTAAATATGTCAGGGTCGAATACGCGGGAGCGGCCATCACCGGCGGAACGGGCGAATACAACGCGTTTTCCTTCTTTGGCGTCGGATCGGGGACAACGCTTGAAAACCTCCAGGCATACAAGGGCGCTGATGACGGTTTCGAGTTCTTCGGCGGACGCGTTTCGGGGACCAACCTGGCGGCATTTGGATGCGAAGATGACAGCATCGACTGGGACCGCGGATTTACCGGCAACCTGAACAACATCTGGATCATTCAGCCTTCAAACGGTGACTTTGCGTTTGAATGTTCCAACCTTCCCGTTGAATTCAACAACATCCCGAGGTCAAACCCGACAGTCAGCAACGTCACGATCACGGGATCGGGCAACGCGGCAAAAGCTGCATTCAACTTCAAGGAAGGCACGGCCGCGACGATCAGCAATGTGGTCGCAACGGGTGTCGGCTACGGAGTCGATCTTCGGAACCAACTGACGCAATTCCAGGATGGGTCGCTAAAAGTCAACAACGCGAACATCACTTTTATAACTGCGCTGACCAAAAACGGCATTACAGGCGATACCACCAACATCGATGCACTCGTGACGGTAAACGCATCGGCCTCCGGCGCAAACACGGCCCCGTTCAACAGCGGAAGCTGGTTGCGCGCGCTTTAAATCATTAAATGCACATGTTAACGCCCTTTTTTAAAGAGGGCGTTTTTTTTGGCTTTATCTTTGCAAAACAGTTTGTAATTTTACAATGGATAAGTTTAGGCGATGATAAAAAAATACTTGATTTTCTTTCTTTTTGCGATGATGACCGGGGTGCTTTCGGCCCAGGAGGGAAAATCTTTGGGGCAATCCGACGGACTTTCCTTTTACCCGAATCCCGTTAGCAACGGAAAGATTTACATAAGCTCAAAGTCAACGCTGGAAAAAGATATTACGATCTTCGATGTATTGGGGAAAGTGGTTTTGCACGCGGTGGTGAATGCCCGGGAATTGAATATTTCGTCGCTTCCACCGGGCGTGTATATCATTAAAATTCGGGAAGACGAGACGACTGCGACGCGAAAGCTCATCGTAAAATAGGTTTTCGCTATAGTGTTAACCATTTTTTTATATTGCAATTGCTGATTGGACAGGATTAACTTCCTACATTTGCCTTAAATTTAAATTTCTGACATGAAAAAATTCTACGCTTTCTTATGCCTTTCGATCACCGGTCTGACATTTGCGCAGACTCCCGTTCTCACGGGGATCATGGATGGCGATTGTTCCGGAGGTAACCCGAAGGTTTTGGAAATCTACGCCAACGGAACCGTAAACTTTGCCGATTATTCACTGGAAAACCAGACCAATGCCGCAACAACCTGGGGCAATACGCTGAGCCTGGCTCCCCTGCAAACAAGGACAAACTCATTTGTCTATGTTGTTTACGGCGATCCCGCTGTAGTTGGGCCGATCTTCGCTGCCGAATTTCCGGAAATTCCGTCGTCTGACGTTTTCATCACCGGAACTTCGCCTACAACCTTGAATATCAACGGTGACGACCGCGTCCGCATTATCAATTCTTCCACACTGGCCGTAATTGACCAGTATGGTGCCGAAGGTGTAGACGGGAGCGGTACTGCCTGGGAATATTTGGATTCATGGGCAAAGCGCAACAATGGTACAGGTCCTGACGGAGCTACCTTTGTTCCGACAAATTGGACTTACGGAGGTGTTGACAACAGCACGACGACTCCAAACGGAGCCCTGAACGGCCTTGGCGTGTGCCAGCAGGCTGCTGCATTCACGACAGTTGTTCCTTTCGGCGACTACTCGCTGGGGACTGCCCGTAACGACATTTCAGGCCTTTCGCTTTACCCGAACCCGGTATTGAACGGCAACTTGTACATCACGACTTCGAACAACAACACCAAATCGGTCGTAATTTATGACGTTCTTGGAAAAGTTGTCCTGAAGACCGTTGTAAACGAGCAACCCGTAAACGTGAGCAACCTCAACGGCGGCGTTTATGTTGTGAAAGTTACCGAGGACGGCAAGACTGCCACCCGCAAGCTTGTCATCAGGTAAGTTTAAAAATTTAATTTTGAAAGCCCTGTTCGCGGGGCTTTTTTTATTGTGGTAACAGCAGATCAGATCTTTTCAATTACCGATGGAAAACAGTTCGGGAAACTGGCGCTTAAGGCGTTCAGGCTTCACCATGCCGAAAATTCCGTATACCGAAAATTTTGCGACCATCTCTCGATCGATCCGGGACAGGTAAAATCGGTCGCGGACATTCCCTTCCTGCCGATTCAATTCTTCAAGACCGAAAACATCATCCTTCGCGGCCTTACTCCCGAGACCATTTTCACCAGCAGCGGCACGACCGGGACGACGACGAGCCGTCATTTGGTTGCGGACACCGGCCTTTACAGGGAAAGCTTCCGGCGCGGGTTTGCCCGGTTTTATGGGGACATCTGCAATTACTGCGTGCTTGCCTTGCTCCCTTCATACCTGGAACGTCAGGGTTCGTCGCTGGTCACGATGGCGGACGATATGATCGCAAAATCCGGGAATCCCGAAAGCGGGTTCCATCTCCACGATCTGGACCGGCTCGCCGACAAACTCCTTCGCCTGGACGCCGAAGGCCAAAATATTCTCTTGCTTGGTGTCACTTATGGACTGCTCGATTTGGCGGAAAAACGCGATTTCAAACTTTCCAACACCATTGTCATGGAAACGGGCGGCATGAAAGGCCAGCGCCGCGAGTTGGTTCGGGAGGAACTGCACGATATTTTAAAAACGGGCTTTGGGGTGTCGCAGATCCATTCAGAATACGGGATGACCGAACTCCTTTCACAGGCCTATTCCCTCGGGAACGGCCGTTTCGAGTGCCCGCCCTGGATGCAGGTTATGGCCCGCGATCCCGAAGACGCCTTATCTCCCATCGCCTACGGGCGCAACGGCGGATTGAATATAATTGATTTGGCCAACATCCACTCCTGCCCTTTCATCGCGACGCAGGATTTGGGCCGATGCCATTCCGATGGCACCTTCGAGGTCCTGGGCCGCTTTGACCATGCCGACATCCGCGGTTGCAACCTGATGGCGCTTTAGACCGCCCGGACGATAAAGTAGTTTTTCTTCCCGCGTTGCAGCAGTACGAATTTGCCGTTGATAAGCGATTCGGGCGTTACGGTAAAACCCTCATTCACCTTTTCCCTGTTGACCGAAATTGAATTCTCGGCCAAAGCACGGCGCGCCTCACCGTTGGATTTCATGAATTGCGTTTTCTCATTCAGCAGGTTGACGATGTCAATGCCGTTATCAAAATCGGTCCGGGAAACCGATGCCTGAGGTACACCCTCGAAGATTTCGAGAAATGTCGCCTCGCCGAGTTCCAACAGATCCTGCTGGCTGCTGTTTCCAAACAGGATGGCAGAAGCTTTCATTGCCCGGTCAAGTTCTTCGGCGCCGTGGACGAACGCAGTGACTTCGGCGGCGAGCTTTTTTTGAAGTGTGCGCAGGTGCGGTGCCTGTTGGTGCTCCGTAATCAGGTTTTCGGTTTCCGCGCGGTCGAGAAATGTAAAGATCCTGATGTATTTTTCGGCGTCCGCATCGGTCGAATTGAGCCAGAATTGGTAGAATTTGTAAACCGATGTCTTATCGGCGTCCAGCCAGATATTCCCGCCTTCGGATTTCCCGAACTTGGAGCCGTCAGCCTTCGTTATGAGCGGCGTTGTGAGCGCGAAGGCCTTGGCATCGGTATTGGGATTCATCCTTCGGACCAGTTCGGTACCCGTGGTGATATTGCCCCATTGATCGGAACCGCCCATCTGCAACATGCAATTGAAATGTTTGTGCAGATGGTAAAAGTCGTAGCCCTGGATCAACTGGTAGGTGAATTCGGTAAAGGACATGCCCTCGCCCACTTCGCCGGTCAACCGTTTTTTGACCGAGTCCTTCGCCATCATATAGTTGACCGTGATGCGCTTGCCCACGTCGCGCGCAAAATCAATAAACGAAAAGTCCTTCATCCAGTCGTAATTGTTGACCATGACCGGATCGTTCGCTCCGCCCTTTTCAAAATCGAGAAACCGCGAAAGCACGCGTTTGATCCCGGCGACATTTTTGGCCAGAATCTCTTCGGTGAGCAGGTTTCGCTCGTCCGATTTGCCCGAAGGATCGCCGATCATGCCCGTCGCGCCCCCAACGAGTGCAACCGGACGATGCCCGAAGTTGCGCAGGTGGCAGAGCAGGATGATTTGCACCATGCTTCCGATATGCAACGAGTCGGCCGTTGGGTCGAAACCGATGTAAGCGGTCACGGGGCCGGCGGTCAGGAGCTCCTCGGTTCCCGGCATCGAATCGTGATACAGTCCGCGCCAGCGCAATTCCTCGACGAGATTTTTCATAAAAAATTTTTGGCAAAGATAACCTCAAAACCGCAATGCGCAACCCGGCAGGAAAATTCACGCCGGGCTTCGTAACTTTACGGCATGATACTCCTCACCGGCGGAACCGGCCTTATAGGCGCACATCTTCTCCTTCACTTTACGTCGATGGGCAAAAGTATCAGGGCCCTTTACCGGACCGATGCCAGCCGCGAGAAGACCCGGCGCCTGTTTGGGCTTTACGGCCGTGATGATGCTTTCGGCCTTATCGAATGGCATCTGGCGGATATTACCGACGTCCCCGCCCTTGAAAAGGCGATCGAAGGTTGCACACAGGTCTATCATTGTGCGGCGCTGATTTCTTTCGATCCCGGCGATGAGGAGCAATTGCGAAAGGTAAACATAGAAGGTACGGCCAACATCGTCAATCTCAGCCTGGCATTTGGGGTCAAAAAACTTTGCCACATCAGTTCGACCGCCGCACTTGGTGACCTAAAGCCCGGAGAGGAGATGATTACCGAGGAAACCGAATGGAACCCGGAGAAACCGCATAATGATTATGCTATTTCAAAATACGGAGCCGAAATGGAGGTTTGGCGCGGTACCCAGGAAGGCCTGCGGGCAGTCGTAATCAATCCGGGCATCGTGCTGGGTCCGGGATTTTGGGATTGCGGCAGCGGAAAGATCTTTTCGGGCGTCGAAAGGGGGATGAACTATTACACGAGGGGAATCACGGGTTTTGTGGACGTGCGCGATGTGGCAAAACTTTGTTATGAGGCGATGCAACAGCCTTTGTCAGGGGAACGGTTTATCGCCATTTCTGAAAATTTGGAATATGGCCACGTGCTGTCGCGAATTGCCAAACGGATGGGCAAACCGGCACCATCGGTATACGCAACGCCGTTGATGACCTCGCTGCTGTGGCGGCTCGACTGGCTGAAGCACAAGCTTATCGGCGGTAAACGAAGGCTGTCCCGCCACGATTCCCATGCGCTGCATGACCGGTCGCGAATCTCGAATGACAGGGCCCGTTCGGTCTTTGACTTTGAATTCACTTCAGTGGACGATGCCATAAACCATGCGGTTACACTGGAGAGGAAAAATAATTGACGCTTTTTTTCGACAGTTGGCGTGCAGATTAAACTTATTCCTATTTTAGCGCGCTTAAAATCAACCTTTAATATTATAATGAGAAAAATTACTGTTACGGGATTCCTGCTCGCATTGGGCTTGATTTCCCTGCCCGCGCTCTCGCAGGAAAAACCGCAGGGTCGCAAGGCTTTTGGGAAAACCATCAGCAGGATCAATCCCGCAAACGGCTTGGTACGCTGCGTTTCATCGGAATATGAAGCCAGCCTTCAGGACCAATTCCCTGACCGGGCCAACAATGCCGCGTTCGAAACATGGCTGGCGCCCAAAATCGCCGAAGCCAAAGCACAACGTGCGGCAGCCGGCCACAATAGCCCGGCCGTGGTCATCAACATCCCGGTGGTCGTTCACGTAATCCACAACGGCGATGCGGTTGGAGTGGGCGAAAACATTGCAGATGCCCGTGTCATCTCGCAGATAACCGTTCTGAACCAGGATTTCCGGAGAATGACCGGAACACCAGGATTTAATTCGAATCCGGCCGGGGCCGATGTTGAAATCCAGTTTTGCCTGGCCCAGACCAATCCGGACGGAGGCCCCACAACGGGAATCAACCGGGTGAACCTCGGGGTCGCGCAGTGGGCCACGTCCGCGCAGGTCGAGGGAACATTGAAGCCGTCGACGCAGTGGGATCCGACGCGCTATTTCAATATCTGGGTTTGCCAGTTTTCAAACAACATGAGCTCGGAACTTTACGGCGTCCTTGGGTACGCTCAGTTCCCCAGCAACTCGAACCTTCCGGGCCTTAACGTCAACGGCGGGAATGCCAACACCGACGGCGTCATCATCGATTACCGCTGCTTCGGTTCAAAAACCCTCGCAAACGTCGGTACTTACATGGCCGATTATGACAAGGGACGCACGGCCACGCACGAAATCGGGCACTGCTTCGGGCTTCGCCACATCTGGGGAGACAGCGATGTTTGTTCGGAGGATGATTTCTGCAACGACACGCCGCAGGCTGCCACTGAGCACTACGGTTGCGAGACGGGAAGCAATACGTGCGCATCGGCCGGAAACGATATGGTTGAGAATTATATGGATTATTCCGATGATTCATGCATGAACATCTTCACCCAAAACCAGAAGGAGCGTATGCTGGCCGTGATGCAATTCTCGCCGCGAAGGGCTTCTTTGGCGACTTCGACGGCCTGCAACGTGGCCCAGGTTTACCAAAATGACGGTTCGCTCAACATGTCCAACCTCAACATCACGGGTTGCAACACGAATTTTTCTCCTACCCTCCAGCTTCGGAACATGGGAACGTCTACCATGACATCGGCCGTGATCAGCTATAATGTGGACGGAGGCGCTTCGCAGACTTACAACTGGAACGGTTCGCTGGTTACCAATGCGGTTGCCGACGTGAACTTGCCGGCCGTAACCGCTACACCGGGAACGCACGTGCTTAACATCTCGATTGCAAGCGTAAACGGCGTCGCCGATCCTTATGCCGACAACAGCAATAAGCAGGTTTCCTTTACCATTGCCGGACAATACAACACCAGTCAGGTGCTGTTTACCCTTCAACGCGATATCTATGGCTCCGAGACCACCTGGACGCTTAAGAACAGTGCGGGAGCGACCGTATACAGCGGCGGGCCTTACACCGATACTACCACGCTTCCAGCGGTGATGACGCAAACATGGACCGTTGCCAACAACGAGTGTTACACCTTTACCATCAACGATGCTTACGGCGATGGTATCTGCTGCGATTATGGAAACGGATACTACCTATTGAAGACGGCTTCGGATATTACGATCGCGGCCGGCGGCGGATTCGGAGCAAGCGAGCAGGCTAAATTTGGAATCAATACAAGCCTTGCCAATCCGGCATTCGAGGCGCTTTCGCAAATCACGCTTTACCCGAACCCCGCTTCCGATGTCATCAACATCGCCGCAGGAACCGAGTATCCCGAGAGCTATAGCGTTTACAATGCAATTGGTCAACTGGTCTCGCAGCGCAATGTCGCCGCCTCGTCAGACCTGAGCATCCATACCGCAAATTATCCTTCGGGAATCTATTTCATTAAACTGTCCAAGGACGGCGAGACCCGCACCTTGCAGTTTATCAAAAAATAAAATTTACAACAAATTAAAAAGCCTTCAGGAATGAAGGCTTTTTTTATGCTTGGCGATCTCAGGATTCGGGGGCAAGCTCTATTTCCAATCCGTCGATTTCCGGCGTGATGGCGATCTGGCAACCCAGGCGGCTGTTTGGTTTGACAAAAAAGGCTTCGGATAACATGGCTTCCTCGTCATCGCCTTTTTCGGGCAGCGCAACATCGTTCAGGACATAACACTGGCAGGAGGCGCACATCGCCATGCCCCCGCAGATCCCGATGGTTCCCTCCGGAGCGAGTTCATACGCGCGGACGAGTTCCATGATGTTCATGCCCATGTCGGTCGGCGCCTGCACCTCATGCCTGACGCCCTCGCGATCCGTGATGTGGATGGTTATGTCCATTGGATAATTTGAAAATGTGGAAATTTGAAAATTTGAAAATGAGCGTTTTCGATTTGTATATGAAAATTTTTGCGGGACATTTGGAAATCCTCAGCCGATTTCTCAGGGCAAGTGAGTGAAGGTTGATCAGTCAATTGCTTTGACGACAGCCTTCTCGGCCTCCTTGCGGGTTCCGTCAAAACCGTCCACGCCCGAAACCGTCGTATACTTGAGCACATATTTCTTGCCCGGATTCATCCGTTGGTAGACACTTTGGCACATCAGCGTAGCTTCGTGAAATCCGCAGAGAATGAGCTTGAGCTTGCCCGGGTAGGTGTTTACGTCGCCTATAGCATAGATTCCCGGGATGTTGGTCTGGTAATCCAGCGCGTTGTTGACCTTGATCGCGTTCTTCTCGATTTCCAGGCCCCAATTGGCGATGGGACCCAGTTTGGGCGAAAGGCCGAACAGCGGGATCAGAAAATCGGTCTCGAAGGTTTCCTGTTTGCCATCGACGTCCAGGGTAACGGCTTCCAATTTGCCCGATCCGTGCAACGCGGTGACTTCGGCCGGAGTGATGAGTGAAATCTTGCCAAGATTCTTGAGTTCCTGCACTTTTTCAACCGAATCAAGCGCCCCGCGGAATTCGTTCCGGCGATGGACCAGCGTAACCTCGGAGGCAACATTGGCCAAAAAGATGCTCCAATCCAGCGCGGAATCGCCGCCGCCTGCAATGATCACGCGTTTTCCACGGTATTTTTCGGGTTCGCGCACAAAGTAGTCCACACCCTTTTCCTCATATTCGGCAATGTTACCGATGAGCGGTTTGCGCGGTTCAAAACTGCCCAATCCTCCCGCGATCGCGACGGCATGGGCGTGGTGCTTCGTGCCTTTGTCCGTCGTAACGATAAAAGTGCCGTCGTCGAGTTTTTCGATTTGGTCAGCCCTTTCGCCCAACGTGAAGCCGGGCTCGAACTGCTTGATCTGTTCCATCAAATTGTCCACGAGTTCGCCTGCCATGACCTCGGGAAATCCGGGAATGTCAAAGATGGGTTTCTTCGGATAAAGTTCGGCGAGTTGCCCTCCGGCCTGCGGAAGCGCGTCGATCAAATGGCAGCGAAGTTTCAGCAGGCCTGCTTCAAAAACAGCAAAAAGGCCGGTGGGTCCGGCGCCTATGATGAGTATATCAGTCGTAATCATTCTGGGTAAGTGAAAAATCGAAAGCAAAGGTGAAGATAAGGCCACAAACCAAACATGACCTTTATCAGCAAAACCGTTTGCGACAACTATTAATTATTAATTATTAATTATCAAGCGACGTTGGTAACCGTCTCAATTTGCGGGGCGAATTTCTTGATGGTCGTCTCAACGCCGGCCTTTAGGGTCATGCGGTTGATGCTGCAGCTGACGCAGGCGCCTTCAAACCGCACCATGACATGCCTGTCGTCTTCAATCCCGACCAGCTTGATGTCGCCGCCATCGTTGTTGAGAAACGGGCGGATCTCCTCCAGGGCCCTCTCGATATTCTGCGTTAATTCTTCTGTTGTCATAACCTGTGTTTTTCTGGCTTATTTTTTTACCGCCGAACAGCCCGCCATAGTCGTGATCCGGATCGCCTCGGTTGGCGGAAGGCTTTCATTCCTGGCCACAACCTCGCCCGCGACGCGGCTGGCGATGTCACCGAATACTTTTTCCAGCGCAGTTCCTTCCTGCAGGGCCGCCGGGCGCCCAAAATCCCCCGCTTCGCGTATGGATTGCACGATCGGTACTTCGCCGAGGAAGGAAACACCCAGGTCCTGTGCCAGATCGCGTGCACCGTGCCTGCCAAAAATGTAATATTTGTTTTCCGGAAGTTCTTCCGGCGTGAAATAAGCCATGTTTTCAATAATCCCCAGTACGGGAACCTTGATGCTGTCCGAAAGGAACATCCCTACACCCTTTCTCGCATCGGCGAGCGCGACGGCCTGAGGCGTACTCACGACCACAGCCCCAGTGATGGGAAGGGCCTGCATGATGGAAAGGTGGATGTCGCCCGTTCCCGGTGGCAGGTCGATGAGCAAGAAGTCGAGATTGCCCCAATCGGCGTCAAAAATCATCTGGTTGAGCGCCTTGGATGCCATCGGCCCGCGCCAAATGACAGCCTGGCCCGGCGAAGTGAAAAATCCAATGGACAACAACTTGATCTCGTAACTTTCAATGGGCTTCATCTTGGATTTGCCGTCCACTTGGACCGATACGGGCTTTTCGTTCTCCACGTCGAACATGATAGGCATCGACGGTCCGTAAACGTCGGCATCGAGGACTCCGACGCTGAAACCCATTTTGGCCAGTGATACCGCGAGGTTTGCCGTGATGGTCGATTTCCCTACGCCACCTTTGCCCGAAGCAACCGCAATGATATTGCTGATTCCCGGGATCGATTTCCCCTTGATGGGAGCGGCGGCCGGTGACGAGGGCGCTTCGACGCGAACGTTGACCTTGACATTGGCTTCGGCGGAAAACCTTTCGTGGATCAGCTTTTTGATGTCCTCCTCGGCGCGTTTGCGGATGTGCATCGCGGGGGTGGTGAGCATCAGGTCGATCACCGCATCATTGCCGAAAGTCACGACGTTGGTTACCGCGCCGCTTTCGACCATATTTTTACCTTCGCCCGCAACCGATATGGTTTCCAGTGCTTTGAGGATTTCTTTTCTGTCTAGTTTCATTTGGATTCTGCCGCAGGGCTATTTAGTGGAAACGGGTCCGGATACCGGCCATTTCCGTAAAAAAGTAGGTTTTGGATCGGCGCAAAATTACGTAAAATAATTCTAAATAAGGAAAATTGCATCGGGATTGTGAGCGCGCGTGAAACTGATATCAACGGGATTTCCGTATGAAGTAAGCCAAACATTCCGCAACCATCGCCCAATAAAAAATGCCCACCGGATGGCAGGCATTGATGATTGATTGTTAGCGAAATACCGTCGGTATCGCCTTGATTGATGATTGAAACTACTCGTACTTGAGGTATTTTAAAATGTCGATGCGCGTCACCTGCCACGCCTTGGTCATGACAACGGCAAGCGTCACGAGTGCCAGCCCGGCGAGCGCGGCTACAAACGGCAGTACCGGAAGGTCGATCCTGAACGCAAAATCCTCAAGCCATTTATTCAGGAGATAGTATGCGGGAAACACGGCAAGGGCAAACCCCGCAAGGCAGAACAGCAAATATTGTCCAGACAGGCTGCGCATCAGGATCTGCGTATCGGCACCAAGGGTCTTGCGGATCGCGATTTCGCGGAACCTCCGTTCCATCGAGTACGACGCCAGGGCGAACAGGCCGAAAACCGCAATGGTGATCACAATGAAATTCAGGATAAAGAACAACGTTTTCTGCTTTTGGTAGGTCCTGTAGGTCTTTTCGAAAGCCTTGTCCATGAAGATGTAATCAAAAGGATAATCGGGTTCCACCTGCGCGGTCCAGAACTGCTCCATTTCGGCCAGCGCGGACTCTGCCTTTTGCGGATCGAGCTTCACCGTCACCTTGTCCAGGATATTCTTCATCCAGTCCACCGATTTGAAGTGGACGAAAATGACCGGAGGGGTTTCCATTTCGGCGCCATAAACATTGAAGTCCTTTACGACACCCACAACGGTGAACGAATCGCCCGAAAATCCGGGGTCAAGTTTTGTCCCGATGGGTTTGGACAGCCCGAGTTGCCTGGCAGCCGTTTCGTTGATGATACAGGCACTGATGGTATCCGATGCCAATTCGCGTGAAAAATAGCGCCCTTCCTTAAGCTCCATGCCCATGACCTGGAGGTAGTTGTAATCTACGGGGAAATTTTGCGCCTGCACCGACCGGTCCAGGTAATCCAGGTTGCTCGAACTGGCTGTTGCCGTGGGCATCGCGTTGTTGCTGGTCACATCGCGAACCCCATCGATCTTGAGGAATGCCTCGCGGGCCTTTTCATACTTCTGCCACCGCAAATCGGCCGCGTTTTTCATCGACCAGTCCACCGAACCCTGCATGTTCACGACCACCACCTGATCGCCTTTGTATCCGCGGTCCATGGTGGAAATGTAAAGGACCTGTTCATAAACCACGTAGGCCCCGATGATAAAGAATGCCGCGATCGCGAATTGGAGGACGAGCATCGAATTGCGAAGCCAGATGCCGCTCTTGCTTCGTGAGAAATTGCCTTTAAGGACCTTTAGCGTCTCGAAATCGGCGACGTACCAGGCCGGGAAAATACCGGCGAAAAGAATGACCGCCAGAAAGATCAGGGACAGTTGCCCAAAGAACGAGATGCTGCCCAGCGTCATCGATTTTTCCAAAAACTCGTTGTAATAGGGAAGCGAAAGTTCGACGATGGCCAGGGCCAACAAAATCGAGAAGAGGGTGAGCATCGCTGTTTCGAATACAAATTGAGCAACGACCTGCTGCTTGGTTGCCCCGATGATTTTCCGCACCCCGACTTCCTTCGCGCGTTTGACCGCCGAAGCCGTCGCCAGGTTGATGTAATTCACCAGCGATAGCACGAGGATCAATACCGAAAGACCCGCCATGATCACCAACAATTGATAGTTGCCCCTGCCTTCAGGCATGGCCTGCGGACTGGGGGAATGCAGCCTTGTGGTCGCCAGGCTTTCCAGTTTAGCCTTGTTCAGGTTGAATTTCTTCATCCAATCCTCGACCGTCATCCCGGCTTCGCGCGCCTTTGGCTTGATGTTGTATTCCATCGTGACCCGGTCCAGTTTTTTCTCGATGTCGGCAGGATCCGATCCGTTTTTGAGCTTGAGCATCAGGCCGTAGTTGTAGTTGCCCCAGCTCCCGGCATCCACCGACAGGTCAAGCGGGATCACCATTCGCGGTTCCATCGAAGACGGGCGCACGATTTCATAAACGGCCCGCACGGTGTAATCCAGTTTGTTGACCGTAATTCGCTGTCCTATGGGATCGGCGGCGCCAAAGATAGCCTGTGCGGCTTCGGTGGAGAGTGCGGCATCCTGCAACGTGCGATAGGCATCGGCACTGCCCTTGACGATCCTGAACGGAACGAACTTGAAAAACGCCGAATCGGCAAACATGATCTTTTGCGTAAAATGGTTGCGGCCGTTCGCAGTCACGTTATCGGCCACATACCAATTACGGAAATAGGTAAAATTCTCGATTTCCGGAACGTTCTTCTTTGCAATGGGGGCGAAAGGCGCCGGCGATGTCGGCCAGAAATTGCCGTCCACATCATAGAGGACCTGGTAAACGTCGTTGCGGACGGGGTTCCATTGGTCATAGGAATGCTCGTCGTTCCAGTAAAGCATGGAAAAAATGACGCCTGCAATCCCGATGCTTAGCCCGAGTACATTCAGTGCGGAGAACAGTTTGTTCTGCCTGAGGTGATAGATGAATATTTTGATCCAATTTGTTGTCATGTCGAGAGGAATTTTGCCAGGGCCGAAGCTACGGTAAGGATAAAATCGATCATTTTAGCTGATTTGCGGTTCAACGAGGACATCCACCCGGCGTTGGTTGTTCTTTTGCGAGAAGATCACGCCGTCTTTCATCATGATGGTCCGCTGGGAAAATGAGGCATCGTAATCAGAGTGCGTCACCATCAAAATGGTTGAACCCCTGGCGTGGAGGTCGGTCAAAAGTTCCATGACCTCATTGCCGTTGCGGCTGTCCAAGTTGCCCGTCGGCTCGTCGGCCAAGATGATCTTTGGGTCGTTGACCAGCGCCCTGCCCACGGCAACACGTTGCTGCTGTCCGCCCGAGAGCTGTTGCGGAAAATGCCTGAGCCGGTGGGCGATTCCGAGTTTTTCGGCGATGGCTTCCACCTTGGCTTTTCGCTGTGAGGCCTTGACATTGTTGTATATAAGCGGCAGTTCGATGTTGTCGTAGACCGAAAGTTCGTCGATCAGGTTGAAATTCTGGAAAATGAATCCGATGTTCTCCTTCCGGACCGATGCGCGCCCCTTCTCCCGGAGGCCGGCCATTTCCCTTCCAAGGAGCTTGTAGCTTCCGCCGGTTGGCGAATCCAATAACCCGACGATATTGAGCAGGGTTGATTTTCCGCAGCCGGAAGGTCCCATGATGGAGAGGAAATCTCCCGCGTTGATGTTAAGGCTGATCCCGTTCAGGGCGGCGGTTTCGACTTCCTCGGTACGGAAGATCTTCGTGAGGTTTTCTATTGTTATCATTTGTAAACGATTGTAAACGGTTAAAAACGGTTAATTTTAAAGGGCTTTCCACTTGCATTCGTAAGAGCCGTTGGCGCCCTTGCCGATGAATTTCACGCGGTATTCCTCATAAGGCTCGAGCAGGACGGTCATGTTTCCGGAACCCGATGCCAAAAAACCGCGGGACCACAGCACTTCGTCCTTTTCATTGACGACGATCATCTCCAGCTTGCCGCCCTTGAGTTTGACATCGTATTCCAAAAGCGCTTCCACCTGCATCTTGTAGGAAATCAGTTTGACGTAGGTCACGCCGTCATAATGCCTGAATTTCGCCGATGTGGAGCGGTTCGTGGTCGTGTTGCCCCATTTGTTGTCGGTGGGAGCGGTTTCAAAATAGGTGCCCGAGGCAACCAGGTCGGCCGTGGCGAGCGCAACATCTTGTGCAGGTGCGAACACACTGATGGACAAGGCTAAGATCAAGATTAACTTTTTCATTTTTTGATTGATTTAATGATTATTTATTGATGTTCAGAAGTTCGATTTCGGAATATTGGTTATACGAGGAGGTCAGGACGCGCTCGCCTGGCTTCAAACCCTCAAGTACCTCGTAGTAAAAGGGGTTTTCACGGCCTGTTTTGATGGAGCGCCGCTCGGCGGTGTTACCGTTGACCACAAAGATCCACTTCCCGCCGGTTTCCTGGTAAAAGGCGCCCTTGGGCAATACGACCGATTTTTGTTTGCCGGACAGCGTCAGTTTGACCCCGAGGCTCAGGCCCTGTTGGATTTGCTTTGGGCTCGCACCATCAAACTGGAGTTCGGCCTGGAACCGGCCGTTCTTGACCTCCGGAAGGATCTTGGTTACCGTTACCGGCAAAATTTCGCCTTTGAATTCGACTTCTCCCTCCAATCCTTCCGAAATCCGCTCGAGGTAAAATTCGTCAACCTGTGCGACAAGTTTATATCCCTCCATGTTATCGATCTTGCCCATGCTTTGCCCGGCCTGGTAATTCTGTCCCAAGATCGTTTCAAATGAAGTCAGCCTTCCCGAATCCGGCGCCGTCACCAAAAAATTTTTCTTGTTGTTCCGAAGGATCTCGAGGCTTTTTTCCATCGTCGCGATCGAACGCCCGATCTGCCCAATCTGGATTCCGTTGGCCTCGCGTTCCCTTCGGATGTTCATCCTGATATCGTCCAACCGCCGCTGCTGGTAACGCAGGTTTTCAAGCGAAGCCTGGTATTCGTTGCGGCTGATGATGTCCTTTTTGTACAGTTTTTCATTGATGTCGTGCTGGCGCTTGGCGTCGTTGAAATCGTGTTCGATCATCACAAGGTCCTTGGTCAGGTTGATCTCCTGATTGCGGATGTTGAGCTTCGCCGATGAAAGATTGTTGATCTGTTCGATGATGGCCGTTTCCTGGGTAAGGTAACCGAGTTCGGTATTGGGATTGTACATCT
>JAEWCF010000103.1 GCA_023390775.1 Bacteroidota bacterium
TTTTTTTTGAAACATTTAAAAAGATCCCGTTCCACTTGTTGAAGGGCCCAAAACGGCCGGTACCCTTCTGGACGGGCTCCCCTTTAAAGGTTGCGATTGGCGCATCGGCCTGCTGTTTTTCACGGATGAGTTCGGCGGCGCGCTCCAGGGTCACGTCCAGGGGCTCCTCCCCTTTCGGCAGCGAGATGAACGTCTTCCCGAAGCGGACATACGGGCCAAATCGCCCATTGTTGACCTCAACTTCCTCGCCTTCATAGCTTCCGAGTGATTTTGGCAACAGGAACAGGTCGAGCGCCTCCTCCAGGGAAATGGTCGCAATGTTCTGGTCGTTCCGGAGGCTGGCGAACTGCTTGTCCTCGTCATCGGCCCCGCCAATTTGTGCGATAGGCCCGAACTTGCCCAGGCGTACGCTCACCTGCCGCCCCGACTTGGGATGCGAGCCCAGGATGCGTTCGCCGCTTTCGCGTTCGGCGTTCGCCTCGACCTCCTTGACCTGCGGATGGAAACGCTTGTAAAAATCGTTCATCATGTTGGCCCAGTCGGCGTTGCCTTCGGCAATTTCGTCAAAGTCCTGCTCGACCTTGGCGGTGAAATTGTAATCGAGGATGCTTTCAAAGTTCTTGACCAGGAAATCGGTCACGATCATCCCGATATCGGTCGGAACGAGTTTCCCTTTATCCGAACCTGTATTTTCCTTCAGCGTTTTCTCGGCAATCTTTCCTGATGAGAGGGTCAGCTGCACATATTCGCGCTCCTGCCCTTCCAGCGTCCCCTTCTCCACATAGTTGCGGCTGATGATGGTGGATATCGTTGGCGCGTAGGTGGACGGTCGCCCGATTCCCAGTTCTTCCAGTTTCTTGACCAGCGAAGCCTCGGTATAGCGCGCGGCAGGCCTTGAATACCGTTCGGTTGCCTGGACCAATTTATCCTGAACGGCCTCTCCCGTTTTAAGCGCGGGGAGCATGCCTTCCTGTTCCTCGTCGTCCTCATCGCTGCCCTCTAGGTACACCTTGAGGAAACCCTCGAATTGCAGCACCTCGCCCGTAGCCAGAAACAGCTCGTCGTGTTTGTCGGCCTCGATTTTTACATTGGTGCGCTCTAGTTCGGCATCGGACATCTGGCTGGCGAGCGTGCGCTTCCAGATCAGTTCATAGAGCCTCGCCTGGTCGCGTTCCAGCGCAATCTTGTGACGGCTCATGTCGGTGGGACGGATGGCTTCGTGCGCCTCCTGAGCCCCTTTGCTCTTGGTGGTAAAATTCCTCGGCTTGGAAAATTCCTTGCCGTAAGACCTTGTGATCTCCTCTTTGGCAGCGCTCATGGCTTCCTGCGAAAGGTTGACGCTGTCGGTCCTCATATACGTGATGTGCCCTGCTTCATACAGCCTCTGCGCGACCTGCATCGTGATCCCGACCGGCATATACAGTTTGCGGGCCGCTTCCTGTTGAAGCGTGGAAGTCGTAAACGGTGCGGCCGGCGATTTGCGCACGGGCTTGGTTTCCAGTTCCGATACCTTATAATGTGCGCCCAGGCTCGTCCGCAGGAATTCCTCGGCTTCCTTTTTCGTGTTGAAACTCTTGCCCAATCTCGCCTTGAACGATTTTCCGGCGTTGTTGGTGAATTCCGCGGTAATAGAAAAACTCGCAACGGGCTTGAAATCCCTGATCTCGCGTTCGCGCTCCACGATCAGCCTTACCGCCACAGACTGGACGCGCCCTGCCGAAAGCCCGCCCTTTACCTTGCGCCAAAGTACGGGCGACAATTCATAACCCACGAGCCTGTCGAGCACGCGCCGCGCCTGTTGCGCATTCACAAGGTCATAATTGATGTCGCGCGGGTTCTCGATCGCCTTCTGGATCGCCGATTTTGTGATTTCGTGGAAAACGATGCGCCTGGTTTTCTTGCGGTCGAGCTTAAGTTCTTCGCTCAGGTGCCATGAGATGGCCTCACCCTCGCGGTCCTCATCGCTCGCGAGCCATACCATGTCGGCTTTCTTGGAGAGGTCCCGCAGTTTTTTGACCAGCGCCTTTTTCTCGGGCGAAACTTCGTATTTTGGGGTAAAGCCATTGTCCACGTCCACGCCGATTTCCTTGGACGGAAGGTCGGCGATGTGGCCGTAACTCGACTCCACCTGGAAATCGCTTCCCAGGAATTTGCCGATGGTCTTGGCCTTGGCGGGCGACTCGACTATAACCAGATTCTTTGCCATTCGTTGCGTTGTTTTGGGGTTTGGGACAAGCAATTTCGCTGTCCCGCATTGCGGCAAAAGTAGAGCAAAATTTTAAATTCGGTGATTTCTTTGCCAATTGCACTTGAAAGGAACCCGCTTCCGGCTGTTAAACTTAGACTGCCAACTTGTCACGATTTATTCTTTCTGCGTATATTTGACGCCGCAATAAGCGATTATGGAGAAGATCATCGACGAGGGGAAACAGGGCGACAGCCTGGTATTGGAACAACTGCCTGCCAACACCAAAAAATTATTTATCGAGAGTTACGGATGCGCGATGAATTTTGCCGACAGCGAGGTCGTGGCGTCAATCCTTTCGGGGAACGGGTACAATACCACGACGGTCCTCGAGGAAGCCGACCTCGTCCTGGTGAACACGTGTTCGATCCGGGAGAAGGCCGAGCAGACAGTCCGCAACCGCCTGGAACAATACCAATCGGTCAAGCGCCGGCTCAACCCCAACATGAAAGTGGGCGTATTGGGCTGCATGGCCGAAAGGCTCAAGGAAAAATTCCTCGACGAGGAAAAGATCGTCGACCTGGTGGTAGGCCCGGACGCTTATAAAGACCTCCCCAATCTGCTCGAGGAAGTGGAATCGGGAAAAGACGCAATCAATGTGATTTTGTCCAAGGACGAAACCTATGGCGACATTTCCCCGGTCAGGTTGCAGAGCAACGGCGTCTCGGCTTTCGTGTCGATCACGCGCGGTTGCGACAACATGTGCACGTTTTGCGTAGTCCCGTTCACCCGTGGGCGCGAGCGCAGCCGCGAACCGCAAAGCATCATGGACGAGATCCGTTCGCTTTCGGAGCGCGGGTACCGCGAAATCACGCTTCTTGGGCAGAATGTCGACAGCTACCTGTGGTACGGGGGCGGGTTAAAGAAGGATTTTGTCAAGGCTTCGCCGATGCAACAGGCCACTGCGGTGCGCTTTGACCAGCTGCTCGAGATGGTCGCGGTCGCCTTTCCGCGGATGCGAATCCGGTTCTCTACATCAAACCCACAGGACATGCACGAGAGCGTCCTGCACGTCATCGCCAAATACCCGAACGTATGCAAGCACATCCACCTTCCGGTACAATCGGGTAGCGATCGTATGCTTGCCGAGATGAACCGCCAGCACACCCGTGAAGAATATATGAGGCTGATCGACAAGATATATGAAATCATTCCAGGCTGCGCGATCACCCAGGATATGATTGCCGGCTTCCCGACCGAGACCGAACAGGACCACCAGGATTCGTTGAGTCTGATGGAATACGTGAAATATGATTTTGGTTATATGTATGCCTATTCCGAAAGGCCCGGCACGTTGGCCGCACGAAAGATGGAGGACGACGTTCCCGAGGCGACCAAACTGCGCCGCCTGACCGAGATCGTCAACCTGCAGCGCGAGCACTCGTTGTTCCGGAGCCGTGAATATGTCGGCAAGACAGTGGAGGTGCTGATCGAAAAGCCCTCGAAGAAATCGGCGGGCGATTGGTCCGGCCGCAATTCGCAAAACGTCACCGTGGTCTTCCCGAAGGAAAATTACAGGATCGGCGAATTTGTCAATGTCGAGATTACGAGCTGCACGAGCGGGACGTTGATCGGGAGGGCGATCGGATACTCTGAGATGAATTAATGTACCAATTATTTAATGTGAGAATGTACCAATTGAAGTGTCGTTCGACATTTGACATTCGACATTTGACATCTTTCGACATTTGACATTTGACATAATTATGGAAAGCGTACAAGCCATAAAACAGCGTTTCGAGATCATCGGCAACGACCCGAAGCTCAACCGCGCGATCGAAAAGGCGATCCAGGTCGCCCCGACCGATATTTCGGTGTTGGTGACCGGCGAAAGCGGCGTGGGAAAGGAAAGCATCCCAAGGATCATCCACGCGCTCTCGCACCGCAAGCACGGAAAATACATCGCGGTAAACTGCGGCGCGATTCCGGAGGGTACGATCGACAGCGAATTGTTTGGCCACGAAAAGGGCTCTTTTACGGGCGCTACCGGTGCGCGCGAGGGGTATTTTGAAGTAGCTGACGGCGGTACGATCTTCCTTGACGAGGTGGGCGAGCTTCCGCTGACCACGCAGGTCCGGCTTTTGCGCGTGCTTGAAAACGGCGAGTTCATCAAAGTCGGTTCGTCGCAGGTACAAAAAACCAATGTGCGCATCGTGGCCGCGACAAACGTCAACATGTTCGATGCGATCCAAAAGGGCAAGTTCCGCGAGGACCTTTATTACCGGCTGAGTACCGTCGAGATTTCGCTGCCGCCCCTTCGCGATCGCAAGGACGACATCCATCTGCTGTTCAGGAAGTTTGCGGCGGATTTCGCGCAGAAATACAAGATGCCCGCCATCCGCCTGAGCGAGCCGGCCGTCGACTTTTTGCAAAAATACCGTTGGAGCGGCAACATCCGCCAGCTACGCAATGCCGCCGAACAGATATCGGTACTCGAGACCCAGCGCGAGATTTCGCTGCAGACCCTGCAGTCCTACCTGCCCGTTGAAGGCACCAGCCTGCCGTCGGTGGTGAGCGATTCAAAATCGGCGAGCGATTTTTCGACCGAACGCGAAATCCTGTACAAGGTCCTGTTTGACATGCGCAGCGATATCAACGACCTCAAGAATTTGACACTCGAATTGCTCCAGAACGGCACGGTACGCGAGAGCAGCCAGCATCTCATCCACAAGATTTACGGTGGGAACGCCGGTGATTTTGAATTTGAGCGCGAACATGAGCTCATCCAGCCACAGCACAAGCCCGCCTATCAACCGCAGCAGCAGGATTACCTTGACGCCGAAACCATCGAGGAAGAGGAAATCCTCAAACTCGAGCAAAAGGAAATAGAAATGATCAAAAAGGCGCTCGAAAAGAACAAGGGCAAGCGCAAGGCGGCCGCCGACCAGCTCGGCATTTCAGAACGCACGCTTTACCGCAAAATCAAACAGTTTGACCTATAGCGCGATTCGCTATCTTTGGACGATGACTTTACGCCGATTCATACCTTATTATATTATAGCCGTCGTCCTGCTGTGTTCGGGTTGTTCGGTGTACAATTTCACCGGGACCGGAAAGATCGACGCCGATACCTTCCAGGTCAACTATTTCCAGAACGCATCGGAACTTGTGGAGCCCGGCATCGAGCGCACCTTCACCCTGCGCCTGCAGGACCTGATCCAAAACCAGACAAACCTGAACCTGGTCAATTCCAACGGCGACCTGGTATATGAAGGGGAAATCACCGATTACCGCATCAGCCCGATGACCGCCACGGCCGACCAGCGCGCGGCACAGAACCGGCTGACGATATCGGTACTTGTGCGCTTCAGCAACAAGCGAAAACCGACCGACGATTTTGAAAAGCGGTTTTCCTTTTTTTACGACTATCCGGGAACCGAACAGCTTATCGGCGGAAGGCTCTCGGAGGCGCTCGACGTGATCTTTGAGAGGATCACGCAGGATATTTTCAACGAATCGCTGGCCCGCTGGTAATGAACGTAACCGAATACACCACGCTGCTCAACAAACCCGATTCGATCACGGACCGGCATACCGATTCGTTGGAGCAGATCATCTCGCAGTTTCCGTATTTCCAGAGTGCGCGGGCGCTTCGGCTCAAGGGGCTTTACAACCAGAACAGCTTCCAGTACAACCAGGCGCTCAAGGTGACCGCGGCGCATACGACGGACCGCAGCGTACTTTTTGACTTTATCACGTCAAGCACCTTTACGGCCATTCACAAGGGCCTGTATGAGAAAAAACTCGCCGAACTCTACGGAATCGAAGTCCGCGGTTTCGAGGAGGTGGACTATAACCAGGCCCGCGCCGACAAGCTCGAGGAGTCTATCAGGAATTCAATTCGCGAGGCCGAGCAACCTGCCGCCGCCGTTGAGGAAGAATTGGCCGGCCAACCGGTTACCCCCGAGGTCATAGCGCCCGAGCCCGCCGCTCCCGATGAGATCGCTCCCGAAGAGCCGGTGGTGGCCACGGTGGACCTTTCGGAATTCGAGATCCCCCAATTCGACAAGAAAGAGAATGTTACTGAAAAAACATCGGAACAGAAACTCGGCATCGGCCAACCGCTTGATTTTTCAAGGGAGGAAAGGCATTCTTTTGCCGAATGGCTCCAGCTTTCGCGTTTGCAACCCATCGACAGATCTGAAGAAAAACCCGCCGCCGAACCCGCCCCGATCGCCCGGAAATTTGAGATCATCGACCGTTTCATCGAGGCCAATCCAAAGATGCCGGCGGTCAGGAAGGATTCGGCGGCGGGCCCGATTGCCGAAGCTCAGCCCGACACAAGTTCGCTGATGACGGAGACCCTCGCAAGGGTGTACCTCGAGCAAAAAAAGTACACAAAAGCCATCCAGGCCTACGAAATTTTAATTTTGAAATATCCGGAAAAAAGTTCTTTCTTTGCAGACCGTATTTCAGAAATCAAAAATTTACAAAACAATACGCCATGAGCACATTTACCATTTTCCTAGTACTGATAACCATCGTCTGCTTCCTGCTGATCATTGTCATCATGGTGCAGAACCCAAAAGGGGGAGGCCTTTCTTCTTCATTGGGCGGTAGCCAGATGCTGGGTGGCGTACAAAAAACAACCGATTTCCTCGACAAAAGCACGTGGACACTTGCCACGATCCTGATCCTGCTGATCCTGCTTTCGAGCCTGTCCTTTACCGACACGCTCAATGATGAATCACGACTGATCGACGAAACCCAGACAACCGCTCCGGCAACTGCAACGCCCGCCGCACCCGCGGCTGCTGCGCCCGTTACCCCGGCACCTGCTACCACCGAAACTCCCGCAACGGAGGCTCCCGCCACTGAGGTGCCTGCCACGCCAAACGCGCAATAAGGTTCACAATATCCTGAAAGAATGCCAGCCTGACAAAGCTGGCATTTTTAGTTTCTGCAAATTTGTCAGCATAAGTGCGGTGGCATAATTTCTGACAAACGCGCGCCGGAAAAAAATCAATTAACTTAAAATATCGCATTATGGCATTAAACATCAAACCTCTTTCAGACAGGGTGCTGGTAGAGCCGGCAGCCGCCGAAACCCAGACTGCGTCGGGAATCTTTATCCCTGACACTGCCAAGGAAAAACCTCAGAAGGGCACTGTCGTGGCAGTGGGCGACGGCAAAAAGGACCACACCATGACCGTTAAGGTCGGCGATACGGTTCTTTACGGCAAGTATGCCGGCACCGAGCTAAAACTGGACGGCAAGGACTACCTGATCATGAAGGAAGACGACATTTTTGCTATTATCTAATTAAATCAATCAACACAAATGGCTAAAGACATTAAATTCGATATCGAGGCACGCGACGGCCTTAAGCGCGGCGTGGATGCGTTGGCAAACGCGGTAAAGGTGACCCTGGGGCCAAAAGGCCGCAACGTCATCATCGGTAAATCATTTGGAGGCCCCAATGTGACCAAGGATGGAGTTACCGTCGCAAAGGAAATTGAACTGAAAGACCCGCTCGAAAATATGGGTGCGCAGATGGTTAAGGAGGTTGCCTCCAAAACCAACGACCTGGCCGGAGACGGAACCACGACTGCCACCGTACTGGCACAGGCGATCGTCAAGGAAGGGCTCAAGAACGTAGCTGCCGGCGCAAATCCCATGGACCTGAAGCGCGGAATCGACAAGGCCGTCGAGGCCATCGTGAACGACCTTTCGGCGCAGGCCAAAGTAGTGGGCAGCGACAGCGAGAAGATCAAGCAGATCGCGGCCATTTCGGCCAACAACGATGAGGTCATCGGCGAACTGATTGCGACCGCATTCACAAAAGTGGGAACCGAAGGCGTCATCACTGTCGAGGAAGCCAAGGGAACCGATACTTATGTGGATGTCGTCGAGGGAATGCAGTTCGACCGCGGTTACCTGTCGCCTTACTTCGTGACCAATCCGGAGAAAATGGAGGCCGAGCTCGAAAATCCTTATATCCTGCTTTACGACAAGAAAGTATCATCGCTCAAGGAACTTCTTCCCGTGCTGGAGCCGGTGGCCCAATCAGGCAAGCCGCTGCTCATCATCGCCGAGGATGTCGACGGAGAAGCACTTTCGACACTTGTCGTGAACAAACTGCGCGGTGCGCTCAAGATTGCCGCCGTGAAGGCGCCTGGCTTTGGCGACCGGCGCAAGGCCCTTCTCGAGGACATCGCAATCCTGACCGGGGGTACCGTGATCTCGGAAGAGCGCGGATACACCCTTGAAAACGCGACCCTTGACATGCTGGGAACCGCCAAGCGCGTCACCATCGACAAGGACAATACCACCGTGGTAAGCGGCGCCGGCGAAGCGGACATGATCAAGAACCGCGTCAACCAGATCAAGGCGCAGATCGAGACCACCACATCCGATTACGACCGCGAAAAACTTCAGGAAAGGCTGGCCAAACTCGCGGGCGGCGTTGCAGTACTTTATGTAGGTGCCGCATCGGAAGTTGAAATGAAAGAGAAAAAGGACCGCGTTGACGATGCGCTCCACGCGACCCGTGCCGCCGTTGAGGAAGGCATTGTGGCCGGTGGCGGTGTTGCCCTGCTTCGCGCGAAGAATACGTTGAAAAACCTTGCTTCGGAGAACGCAGACGAGGCCACCGGGATCCAGATTGTGTCGCGCGCCGTTGAATCACCGCTGCGCACCATCGTCGAGAATGCCGGACTGGAAGGTTCGGTAGTGGTTGCCAAGGTAGCCGAGGGAACCGGCGACTTCGGTTACAACGCCAAGACCGACGAATACGTGGACATGCTTTCGGCGGGAATCATCGATCCCAAGAAGGTGACCCGTGTAGCACTTGAAAATGCCGCGTCGGTTGCCGGAATGATCCTAACTACCGAATGTGCGCTTGTCGACATCAAGGAGGATGCACCTGCCGGAGGCGGAATGCCAATGGGAGGCGGAATGCCAGGCATGATGTAACAGCCCATAACATTATTTTAAACTGCCCCTTGCCCGGGCAGTTTTTTTTTTGCGATAAAATTCTATATTCGTGGAATCAAAACACATCCATGAACAGAATTCTACCCGTGCTATTCTGGCTTTGCGGCTTTGTCGCCTGCGCCCAGAACCCGCTTCCGACGTCCAAATTCCCCGAAGCCGCGGCGGCGTACTTCAAGGCCGATCGGGAGAAAATCCATCTTCATCTCAACAAGACGGTGTTGCAAGCCGGCGAAAAATTGTGGTTCAAGGGGTATCTCACCGAAATCAAGAACAACCTTCCGTACGGGGCAACGACCAACGTCCATGTCCAGCTCAAAGACACGCAGGGCAAGGTCCGCTATCAATTGCTGGCCTACGCCGAAGGCAGCGTTTTCACGGGCTTCATTCCCCTCAAGGGCCTGGAGGGCGGCTTGTACCACGTGCACGCATACACCAATTTCATGAACAATTTTGCCGAAGACGAATCGGCGATGGCAACGATTTCGGTGATTGGGGAAGCCGACGGTAAATTTTACGACATGGCCAAATTGGGGGATGAAATGGAAATTTCGTTCCATCCGGAAGGCGGCGCACTCGTCGACGGGATTGCCAATACGGTAGGCGTCCACATACGCGATTGCAACGGTAACGGGATTGCGATCCAGGATGGCGTCGTGACCGATGCCGCCGGGAAGACCATCACCACATTTTCCACATCCGATTCAGGTTATGGCCGATTCGACATTCCGTCTGCCACGACCCAGCAATATTCGGCAACGGTCAACCGGAACGGAGCGGCCATGACCTCAAAATTGCCCCTTGCGCAAACAGCCGGCGTGACCCTGTCGGCAAACAGTTACGCAAATCCGCAGAAGACGGTCATCAGGCTTCGGACAAATCCGCGGGGCGCGAAATCGGGACCTTATGGCCTGTACGTCCAACAGGCGGCACTTGCATCGGGAAGTGCGATTGATTTGTCGACGGGGGAACAGACCCTTGCCATCCCCACCTCCGAGCTTCCGTATGGCATCTGCACGCTCTTTGTCACCGATCAGGCCGGGAAGCCCGTCGCCCGCAGGCTGTTCTTCAATCCGGTTCCGGGTGCGGAGCCAAGCATTGACTTTGCCGCCCGGCGCCAGGGGGATTCCGTTATCGTTCACGGGGTATCGACGATCCGGAACGGGGAACTCAGCATCTCGGTCTTGCCTTCGCGAACCCTTGCCGACAAAAAAATGCCGGACATGGCTACTTCGCTCTGGGCTGATGCATTCGTCGAATCGTCCATCGGGAACATCAACACGCTGGTTGCCGATTATTCAAGGAAGAATGGCTATGAGCTCGACAACCGGCTCATTTGCAGCGCTCCGAAATATACCTGGGAAAACATCAACGGGCCCGTGCCCGGCAACAAGCATCCGTTTGACATCGGGCTGACGGTAAAAGGAACAATCAACAGCACCATCCGGGACAAGGCATCGGCGAAAGTGACCATGAATTCGTACCAACTCGGACTGAACGAGACGGTTCCGGTCAATGACAGGAATGAGGTTATTTTTGAGAACATCATGGCGGTCGACTCGACTCACATCCATTTTTCGCTGTTCGAGAAAAACGAAAAGATGGCCAAGATGCAGATGGCTTTCAGCGTCAACAATGCCGCGCGTCAGTTCATTAAACCCTTCACGGCCCGCTCGTGCACAACGGCGCAGATGGCCCAGCCCATGCCGGTGCCCAAGATCGATGGAGCCATCGAACTTGCGGATGTTGTGGTCGAGGCAGAGGAAAAAAAGGAGGAAAAACTCACTAAACTGGTTCGATACAACAACAACTGGGCGCGTGGTTACAAGATTACTGACAATGAATTCAACATGTACCGGGATGTCCTGAGCTTTATCCAGAACCACGGATACAATGTGGAACGCACCGGAGGGACGGTCATCATCCGTTCACGGATCTCGAGGTCATTCGTAGGCAGCCTTTCGCCCGCCATTTTCATGGACGATGTGCCCCTTACCGACTACAATATCCTGGACGGCATGGGCCTGAACCAGATCGACGAAATCTACATCAACAAGCACGGTTACGGCGGAGGCGACAATTCGAGCAACGGGATCATCAGGATCTACACCCGGAAAGACCTGGGCGCAAAAGCGGCGGCCCTGAAGGTCAAATCGCAGTCATTCCTGATTGAAAAGGGCTTTCAGCAATATGACGAATTTACGATGCCGCGGTACGATTCATTTGAGGATCCGGGATTCCAGGCCCTTGGCGCGATCCATTGGCTGCCGCGCGTCGGCACGAACGAAAACGGCAGTTTTGCCTTTGCCCTGCCCCATACGGGCCTTGAAGAAGTTAAGTTGATCGTGCGCGGGATTTCGTCCGAAGGAGTGCCCATTTCAATCACCAAAGTGATCAAGCTTCCGTAACGAATCGATCTATCGGAAAACGGCCCTAGAGCGTCGTCGTGGTTTTTTTGCTGAATTTAAAGATGACCGGAAGGATCGTGATGACCACCAGTATAATGACGATCAGTTCGATGTGTTCCTTAAGGTCGATCTGGTAATTGTCAAGCAGGAATCCGTAGAGGTAATGCCCTGCGAAAATAAGGCTGAAAGACCAAAGGAAAGAACTGAGCACGTTGTAGAACATGAACTTCTTCTTTTCCATCATCACGATGCCGGCTACGATGGGCGCAAACGTCCTGAAAATGGGAAGGAAGCGCGCAAAGATAATGGCGCGGCCACCGTGTGTTTCAAAAAAATCCTTTGACTGGATCAGGTACTTTTTTTTGAACCAGAATGAATCCTCGCGATTGTAGAGGTAATATCCGCTTTTGGAACCGAACCAATAGCCAACCGTATTGCCGATGATTCCCGCAATCGCAACCAGGGTCGCAAGAAGGGTGACATTGGCCAGGTCGCTGCCGATGTACAGAAAATTTTCAATGAGTTCGCGGTTGTAGATTCCCGCCAGGAACAAAAGGCTGTCGCCCGGAAGAAAGAAACCAGCGAAGAGCCCGGTTTCGGCAAAGACGATAAAGAGCACGATGATCAGGCCCAGCTTGACGCCGTTGATGTCAAAATGGATATAAAAAGAAGGATCGATCAGGTTTCTCCAGTCAAATTCACTCATTAAAGTAGGCTTTTACGCAAAATAATTCAGCGCGTGAAAGTAGGAATTATTTGGCGCAACCACAATTTAATGGGCTACTTTAAAATTTTATTAACGGCTACCCGACCGACCCTGTTTACCTCATTTACGGGGCTTTCCGCTCATACTGGCAACAGCCGTGCAAGCCTGCATAATCGGCATCGGTGGCCTTGACTCCCCCTGCATCATGACCGGCTTTGGCGACGGCTTTGGCGACGGCTTCGGCCGAGGTTTTTTCCTCATTCAAAATCAGGTGCAGCGTCTGGTCATCCGCATGCCATTGTGCCGACTTCACGCCCGCCACGCCAAGTGCGGCTTTCTCGATCCGTTTCTTGCACATCTCGCAATTGCCCGAAACCTCGATGTTGTGCTTGGCATTCTTGTTTTTTTGTTGTGCCGACGCGGTCATTCCGATGACCAACATCAGCAAAAAAGCGATTTTCTTCATTATCTATTTGATTTTATATCTTAAACCTGCGTAGTACATCTGCCCAAAAACCGGTCCGTAAACCACCGACGCGTCAAAGTTTTCACCAAACGGGTTGTGGCTGCCCAATATTGCGTTGTCTTGCCGGTAATTGCCAATGTTCTCTCCGCCGACATACACTTCAAAAACCGAAGAAAACGTCCGGGTGACCTGAGCGTTGGCCTGCCAGAAGGAGGGCGCGTAATCGGGAAGCGATGCATCAGGCGGATTTCCGGCCGTGGAGGGAAATCGCTGTTCACCCATCCAATTTACGGTGGCATCAAAACGCCATTGCCTGCCTTTCTCCACGATGTGCGTGGCATATTCAAGATTGGCAAAGAACCGGTGCCTGGACTGGAGCGGGCGCTCAAATGTACCCGAGATGTAATCGGTGGAAATGTCATAAAATTTATAGGCCGTGCGAAGGTTGAGGTGTGTCGCCAGCTCGATATTGCCCTCAATTTGCAGGCTCGTCGCGCTGGAATTCCCGTCCAGGTTATAAAAAAGCACCTGTTGGGGGCCCGCATAAAGGTCCACCACGGCCTGGTTTTGGAAATCGGTGCGGTAAAGGTCGAATCCGACGTCTGCCCGCTTTCCGAAAAGATCAAATCCCTGCAGGAAACTGATTCCGTAGTTCCAGGCAATTTCCGGATCGAGCCCGTATTGTTTGCCTTCGTTGTCCAGGATGGAGAACATTCGCGAACTTGCAAAGAGCTGCTGGTTTTCGGCAAAAATATTTGCCCCGCGTTTTCCCCTGCCCGCCGAAGCCCTGAAAACTCCTCGGTCCCATGGATTGTACCGAAGATGGATCCGGGGGGTTGCAAAAACACCCAGGCGGTTGTGGGCATCGGCACGCAAACCCGCCACAATGCTCAGATTGTCGGTGTTGTCGTAGGTGTACTCAAAGAACGCCCCGACCGAATTGTCAACGCGGTCAAAATCGCGCGAGATTCCCGGAACGGCCAGCCGCTCGTCATACCGGTCATAGGTGAAATTGACGCCCGTGGCGAATTTGTGCATGGTGTTGCCGATGATCGAATTGAAGATCAGGTTTGAATAGTAGCTCTTTTGGGCAATGTCGTACGTGCTAAGGCCGAAATACGAATCCTGGTCATGCGAACTGAAAGCGTTCTGGAAACCGATGCTCTGGTAGGGCATGTCGGGAAAGACATAACCCACCTTAGCTGACAGGTCCAGGCGGTCGGTATTGACCTCCGAACCCCAGTGATTGGTCGTGAATTTGTCCCTCCCGGGGTCAAAATCCGTCTCCCCTGCCTGCTTCTCGTCGGTCATGAAGCGGAAATTGATAAAGCTGACCCAACCCTTTTCGGCGTCGGCGTATTGCCAGCGGTTCATGACGTTATACTGCCGCCCTACGGGGTTGTCCAGGAACATGTCGTGATTCATGTCGTTTTTGTCCGTCCTCGCATTCCCGTGCAGGAAGAGGCTCGTGGACCACTTGTCCGACATCTTTTTGTTAAAGTGCATGTTGGCCTCGAAACGCGCGTCGGTTGACCCGTACAGATTGAGGTAAAAGGGGATGTCCGTTGCGGGTTTGATGAGCTCGGTATTGATCTGTCCCGATATGCTCTCGAAGCCGTTTACCAC
>JAEWCF010000042.1 GCA_023390775.1 Bacteroidota bacterium
CACGCGATCTATGACGAACCGCGCTGGCCGGAGGAACCGTTGTTCTACGCGAGTTTCCCTTCGATGACCGACGACAGCTGCGCGCCTGCAGGCAAGGAAGCGGGGATTTTCCTGATTCCGCTGGCTCCCGGGATCGAGGATACCGATGCGCTGCGGGAAACCTATTTTGGAAAGATCATGGACCGTTTCGAACAACTGACCGGACAGACGGTGCGTGAATCCATTTTGTTCAGGGAATCCTTTTGCGTGAGGGATTTCGTAAAAGATTACAATTCATATAAGGGGAATGCCTATGGAATGGCCAACACGCTCCTGCAGACGCATTACCTGCGACCCGGCCTCAAAAGCCGCAAAGTAAAAAATCTGTATTTTACGGGACAATTGACCGTTCCGGGCCCAGGCGTACCGCCTGCGCTCATATCGGGTAAACTGGCCGCCGAACTTATTGAAAAAGCACTATGAAATCAATTTTTGACCTCGTTTCGCAAGACTGCAGCCGGGCGGTAACCCGCGCCTACAGTACCTCGTTTGCCACCGCCGTTAGAATGCTCGCACCCGGCATCCGCCAGGATATCTACAACATTTACGGTTTTGTGCGCCTGGCCGATGAAATTGTCGATTCCTTCCACGGTTATGACAAGGAGTCGCTTTTTGACCGTTTCGAAGAGGACCTTGCGAAAGCGCTGGCAGATCGCATCAGTCTTAACCCGATCCTCAACGCATTCCAGGAGACCGTCCTCAAATATTCCATTCCGGGGGAAATGATCGATGCGTTCATGAAGAGCATGCGCCTCGACCTTCACAAAAGCGTTTACCGTACGCAGGAGGAATACCGTGAATATATTTACGGTTCGGCCGATGTGGTGGGGCTGATGTGCCTCAAGGTATTTGTCAAGGGGGACGATGCCATGTTCGAAAGGCTGAAGGATTCGGCGATGCATCTGGGTTCGGCATTTCAAAAGGTCAATTTCCTCCGCGACCTCAAAAGCGATTTCGAGCTTCTCAACCGAAGCTATTTCCCCGAGATCGACCTGAACTGCCTCGACGAAGACGCCAAGCGCCGCATCATTGCGGAGATCGAGGATGATTTTGCCCGAGGGTACGAGGGGATCATCCACCTGCCCATCGAAGCCAAATTCGGTGTTTACACGGCCTTTATCTATTACCGAAGCCTGCTCAACAAACTCAAGAACACCCCGCCGCTCGAGATCCGCAACCGGCGCATCCGTGTCCCCGATTACGAGAAATACGGGCTCTTCGCAAAGTGCTATTTCAATTATAAATTTAAATTGGTTTAAGATGTGGCTGCATATATTGGTTTTCGCCCTCACGTTCCTGGTCATGGAATTCATGGCGTGGTTCAGTCATAAATACATCATGCACGGCTTCCTGTGGTCGCTCCACTCCGACCACCACCGCAAGGACCACGATTCATGGTTTGAACGCAACGATGCGTTTTTCATCATCTATGCCGTGATCAGCATCGGGTTCTTTCTTCTTTGGCAAAACAATATTCTCGAAATCGGCCTGGCGATCGGGCTTGGGATTTTTGCCTACGGTGTCGCGTATTTCATCGTCCACGACATTTTCATCCATCAGCGTTTCAAATTGTTCCGGAATGTTGATAACCGCTACGCACGGGCCGTACGCCGGGCACACAAGATGCACCACAAACACATCGGCAAGGAAGACGGCGAATGCTTTGGGATGCTCTATGTGCCGATGAAATATTTCAGGGAGGCCGGTCCAATGAAAAAGCGCCCGGAGGCGCTTAGACATGATTGATTGATGATTATTGATTGTTTGTCCGGGGCGGGCAATTATTAATTATTAATTATTAATTATTTTTTCCCACCGATTATATCCTGCAAAGGTTTTAACTGCTCCATGTCCAATTTGGAATTCTGGAGTACCGACACCATGTTCAGTACGTCGTCGGGCTGCATATCGTTGCCCAAGACCCTGACCACCGCAAAACCGGTTTCCTTCGCATTGGCAAAAATCACGAATTCCTCGATGGATTCGTCGGTGCCCACATAGCTCACCGATCCGCCTTCCTTCCCCTTGCCAAAATGCATCAGCTCCTGGTACTTCTCGTCTTTCAGGATGGCCGCGACCTTATTGCGTTCAGATTCAAAGTTTCCTTTGTTCTTCTCGTCCAATTTAAAGGCAAGCACATTGATCTTTTCGAAAGATTCCAAAGCCGCCTTTTGATCGGGGTTAAGGGAATCGGTAGCGACATTCAGGATGCTCGGGGAAAGGTCAAGCTGGATGAAGTCCCTGCTTTCCGATTTTTCCACAAAGTACTTTTGGAGCGTCGGCTTTTGCTCGCACGACGCAAAGAAGCACGTGATCAGCAGTAGTGTCAGGATCCTTTTCATTACTTGGCGCCTTTAGGACCTTTTGCACCTTTTCCGGCACGCTTGAGGTCGTCGCCACCGGGAAGGTTCATCTTCTCGGTCAGCATGGAAATGTCGTTGAGGTCAAATTCACCGGTAAGCGACATCAGCACGGTCTCGTTGCCCTTGCCCTGGCCCTCGATGAACATCAGCAGCTCGCGAACCTGGGTTTCGGTATTCCCGGACTTGACCATGATGCGGACGTTCTGGCCCTTGTCATTCACCCGCATCAGCTCCTCCAGACCGGCCGATTTGATGTGGCGGTCGGCGGTGGCCTTCATCTCGGTGGTCATGGCCTTGCTCTGGGTGGTGAAAACCTTCAGGTTGTCCAGTTTCTTGATCAGGTTAAGGTACTGCTGTGATTCCTTGTTCTTGACATTGCCCATCATCTGGAACATCTTTTTGTTCACGATGACCGACGTCACATCGTCCTGCCCGTCAAACTTGTCGAAGGCGGCCTGGCCGTAAAATAGGCTCGGCATCAAGGCGAAGATCGCGATCGCGGCAATGGTTTTAAATCGGTTTTTAAAATTCACGGTTTTCATAAGTTTCAAATTAATTTTTTGTTGATGATAGTTCCGCTGTCCCGCGGCGGGTTGCGTCAGTCGGCAAATACGATTTCCTTGGTAGCCTCATATTCGCCTACATAATGGACGCTTTCAAAGCCCTTGTTCACATTCCCCGACAACAGTTCCAGTGCCTTCTGCGTCTCGGCGAAAGCCACATCCGGGTCATTGTAGGTCCCCAGATCCTGTGATCCCTGTTCGTTGAAGTATAGGAAGGTGCCCACTCCAAGCAGTACCACAACCGATGCCGCCAATGATAACCACCCCGCGTGTCGCTTAGCTGGCTTTAATGGTACCTGGCGCTCCGGTTTCTCCTGCCTGGCCACCGAATAGAAGCAAAACATGTCCTTGTACTGCATCAGGTGCTGCGCAACACCCTCTGAGTTGAAGTACTCCTGCAATTGCTTTTCCTCGGCGATCGTGGTCTCGGCCTCAAAATATTTTTCCAGTAACGTTTCTATTTTATGCGATTCCATAATTGTGCGTTTTTGTCATGTTTTCCCTTATCGTTTTCCGCGCCCGTGACAGTGCCACGCGTATCGCGGTTTCCTGCATACCCAAAATCTCGGCCATTTCTGAAAATTCGTACTGTTCGATGTCGCGCATCTGGACGATCAGTTTTTGCTGCTCGGGTAATCCGCCGATGATCTTCTCGGCCCAGGCCCAGCTGTCACAGTCCTCGACCTGTTGTGCCAAAGGCGCTTCGCGGTCGGTGAAATTGTTGTGGACGATCTTCAAATTGCCGGCCCGCTTTGATTTCAATTGGTCCAGGCAATAATTCTTGGTCATCGTCATTGCCAGCGCTTCGACGCTTCGGTAATCCTGGAGCGTTTCGCTCTTGTTCCACAATTTTACCATGACTTCCTGGGTGGCGTCTTCGGCCTCTTCGACACTGACAAGCAGCCGCCGTGCCAGCCTGAAGACTTTGTCCCGGAAGGGATTTACGATTTTCATGAACTCCTGTTGGTTCATTTTGATTGGTTTTTGGACACCGGTTGCGATATCCCGATTGATTGATTTAAAGCCAAGACGAAGGTCAATTTTTTTTGTTACATCGACATTAAAATTAATCGGCATAAATTTACGTTTCGATAGCCATGAAAAAGATTTTGTTCCGACTTTGCCCGATTCTCCTCCTATTGGCATTCGCATGCCAGGACCACGACGACTTTGACGTTCCCTCCGATTTGCGCATCCATGATTTCATCTGGAAAGGGCTGAATCTTTACTATCTGTGGCAACCTGAAGTGGCCGATCTTGCCGATGACCGATTCGAAAACCAGGACCAGCTCAATCAATGGCTCGATACGCGCCCGGCGCCAGGCGAATTTTTTCAGTCATTGCTGACCGATCCGCAGACCGATCGTTTCAGCCGTATCTTCAATGATTACACGGTACTTGAAGGAATTCTCAACGGAACGACAAAAAGCAACGGCGTCGATTTCGAATTGCGATATGTGCCCGGAAGCGAGACTCAGGTTTTTGGCTGGGTGCGCTACGTCCTGCCCAATTCGGATGCGGCGACCAAAAATATACAGCGCGGCGACATTTTTTATGCCGTAGACGGGCAAACGCTCAATGAAAACAATTACCGCGACCTGCTGTCTTCGGATCAATACACGCTAAGCCTGGCCGATTACGATAATGGCAACATCACCCCCTCTGGGGAAAGCGTTTCCCTCACAAAGTGGGTCATCAGCGAAAATCCGGTCTATGCAACCCAGGTTTTCGAGGTCGGCGCGGAAAAGATCGGCTATATCATGTACAACGGGTTTTATCCCGCTTTCGAATCACAGCTGAACCAGGCTTTTGCACAGCTCAAGGCTTCCGGTGCCAATCATCTTATTTTGGACCTGCGGTACAACTCCGGCGGATCGATCGCAACATCGGCCCGGCTGGCCAGCATGATCACTGGGCAATTCACCGGACAAATATTTGCGCGGGAACAATGGAACCCCAAGGTCCAGGATTACCTCGAGTCGCATCAGGGCGGAAGCGTGGAGAACGATTTCGTGGGAACGATTTCCAACGGATCGGCCATCAGCCATCTCAACCTGGACAGGGTCTACGTGCTGACGGGGCCCGCAACGGCATCGGCGAGCGAATTGGTCATCAACGGGCTCAAACCTTACATTCAGGTAGTGCAGATCGGCACCAAAACCACCGGAAAGAACGTGGGCTCGATCACGCTGTACGATTCGCCTGATTTTGGCAAGGACGGCGCATCCGACCGGCATAAGTACGCCATGCAGCCCATTGTACTCAAAGTCGTGAACCGCGACGGATTCGGGGATTACCAGACCGGGATAC
>JAEWCF010000047.1 GCA_023390775.1 Bacteroidota bacterium
CCTTAATTCAGCATCTGCCACAACCTGTCCTTCAACTCCGTCAGCCCGCGTTGCGCCACCGACGAGATGAACATGAAAGGGACGCCCTTAAGTTTGGTTTCAAGTTCGGCTTTCATCTCGGCCAAAAGTTCCTCGTCCAGCATATCCGATTTGGAAATGACCAACAGCCGTTGCTTATCCAGCATTTCGGGATTGTATTTTTCCAGTTCGTTGAGCAGGATGCCGTATTCGGCGGCAATGTCATCGGCATCGGCGGGAACCAAAAACAACAGCGTCGAATTCCGCTCTATATGGCGAAGGAAATAATGCCCCAGGCCTTTGCCCTCGGCAGCGCCTTCGATGATTCCGGGAATATCGGCAATGACAAACGAACGGTAATCGCGGTAATTCACGATCCCGAGGTTGGGTTTCAATGTCGTGAACGGGTAATCGGCGATTTTCGGCTTGGCCGAAGTCAGCACCGAGAGCAATGTGGACTTGCCCGCATTGGGAAACCCGACGAGCCCCACATCGGCTAAAACCTTGAGCTCCAAAACAATGTCTTTTTCCTCCGGTGGCAATCCCGGCTGTGCATACCGCGGCGTCTGGTTGGTCGAACTCCTGAAATGCCAGTTGCCCAAACCGCCCTTTCCGCCCTTGGCCACGATCTTTTTTTCGCCGTGTTCGGTAATTTCGAACAGGACCTCGTTAGTATCCTTGTCGCGCACCACCGTCCCAAGCGGCACCTCAATGAATTTATCCTCGCCATCGGCACCGGTGGACCTGTCCGAGCCGCCGTCGCCACCATGGCCGGCCTTGATATGGCGCGCAAATTTCAGATGGAAGAGCGTCCAGAGTTCCTTGTTGCCCACCAAATATACATGGCCGCCGCGTCCACCGTCACCGCCGTCCGGGCCGCCTTTTTCAATGAATTTCTCCCGATGAAGATGCGTGGAGCCGCGCCCTCCCTTGCCGGAGGCGACATATATTTTTACGTAGTCTACGAAGTTGCCCTCTGTCATCTTAGTTGTCGGTTGTCAGTTGTCAGTAAGTTGCAAGTGACTCCAGTATTAGTTATCGTCGTCTTCCTTATCAAGCGACTTCACCAACACCTTGTCGATCTTGACGCCGTCCATGTCCAAAACTTCCAACTCAAATCGGTTCCAGGTCAGTTTTTGGCCTTCCTTCGGGATAAAGGAAAGTTCGGTCATGATGAGGCCGCTGACGGTGGTGACATCGTAATCGTTGATGAGTTCATCGAGTTCAAAATAGGTCAAAAAGTCGTGGAGCGAGTAGTGCCCGTCCACAATCCAGGTCCCGTCCTCGCGGGCGATCAGCTGGAAATCCTCCTTGTAGAATTCCGAGGCATCGCCCACAAGCGCCTCCAAAATATCGTTCAGGGTTATAATTCCCTGAAAATCGCCGTATTCATCCGATACGAACGCATAATGGATCCCGCTGGTCTTGAAATTCTCCAATGCCTTGTAGGCCGTGGTCTGCTCCATGATGAACGGCGCCTCGGTCATAATCTCGGCCAGGTTGAAATTTTCGTTTTCGAAGTGCGAAAAAATGCTCTTCAGGTTCACGACCCCAACAATATCGTCATAATTCTCGCCGTAGACCGGGTAAACCGAATGCAGTTCCTTGCTCATCAGTTCCCGAACCTTCTGTTTATCGGCATCAAGCGGTAGAAATACCACCGATTTGCGGTGTGTCATCAGCGAGTTGACCTTTCGGTCGCCGATGTGAAAAACGCGTTCCACGATGTCCTGCTCGATTTCCTGGACCTCGCCCCCCTCGGTTCCCTCTTTGATAATCGCCTTGATTTCCTCCTCGGTAATTTTGCCGTCTGCCGAAGGCTTGATCATCATGATCTTGAGTAAAAATTCGGTGGAGTGCGTCAGGAGCCAGATGAACGGCGCCGCGATTACCGACACGAACTGCATCGGGAATGCGACGAGCTTGGCGATCCTTTCCGGGTAATTCAGGCCGATCCTTTTTGGCAGCAACTCGCCCAGAACCAGCGAGAAAAAGGTCAGGGAGACCACGACTATCGTTACCGAAACCGATTCGGCATAAGGCTTTATCGATTCAAATTGCTCCAGATAAACCTTGACGTCCCCCTTGATCTTGTCGCCCGAAAAAATACCCGTCAGGATCCCGATGAGCGTAATTCCGATCTGTACCGTCGACAGGAACTTGTTGGGCGAATTGGCAAGGTCCAAGGCCGTCTGTGCACTGGCATTGCCTTTCTTGGCTGCCGTTTCAAGCCGGTTCTTTCGGGCCGAAATCAGCGCGATCTCCGACATCGAGAAGACGCCGTTGAGCAATATGAGGAAAAATATTAAGGCTATCTCCATATTTATACGGCCAATCCGTCAATCACCGAACTCAATCGTTCCGTAATGCCTGAAATGGGGCCAATCCCGTTTACCGGGTAGTATTTGTCTTGTTGCGTATAATAATCGATCAGGGGCGCGGTCTTTTCGTTGTATTCCTGATACCTGATCCTGATCTTGTCCTCGTCCTGGTCGTCGGGCCTGCCGCTGGTCTTGCCGCGTTCCAGGAGCCTTTGTACCAGCACATCGTCATCCGCTTCGAGGGCGATCGTGGCGGTCACATCCCATCCCTTGCGCTGCAGGAAAGCATCGAGGGCCTCTGCCTGTGCGATGGTCCGCGGAAAACCGTCAAAGAGAAATCCCCTGGTTTCCGGATTTTTCTCCACTTCGGCCTCAAGCATGCTGATGGTCAACGAATCGGGGACGAGCTCGCCGTTATCCATGTAGGCGCGCGCCTGGCGGCCCAGTTCGGTGTCGTTCTTGAGGTTGTAGCGAAACACGTCGCCCGTGGAAATATGCGTGAGGTTGTATTTTTCCTTCAGGAATTCGGCCTGCGTTCCCTTGCCCGCGCCGGGTTTTCCAAATAATACGATGTTGATCATGGATGATTATTGCAATTGGTATACTTCGGGGATGTTTCGGCCCAGGCCGTCGTAATCGAGGCCGTAGCCCACGATGAATTTGTTGGGGATGCGGATGCCGATGTAATCGATCTTGATATCCTTTTTGTACGCTTCGGGCTTAAAGAAAAGAGTCGCGATCTTGAACCGTCGCACGCCCTGTTCCTTGAAGAGCGACTTGAGCTCCTCGACGGTATTTCCAGTGTCCACGATATCCTCGAAAACCACCACAGACCGGCCCGAAAGGTCCTGGTTGAGGCCGATGAGCTGTTTCACCTCGTGCGTGGTCTGGGTACCTTCGTAGGAAGCGAGCTTAATGAAACTCACCTCGCACGGATTCTTGTAATGCTTCATAAAATCCGAAACCGCCATGAAGGCGCCGTTGAGCACCCCGATAAAAACGGGAACCTCATCGGCAAAATCGTCGGCGATGTGCGAGGCCATCTCGGCGAGTGCAAAATCTATTTCGGCAGCTGATATGAACGGGACGAAAGTCTTGTCGTGGAGCTGTATCGCCATTTGTTTCGATATAATGTGCAAATATACTGAATTTGAATCCCGGGGCACATTAAAGATAGAATATTCCCGCGTCGGCCCCAAGCCCTTACCGAAAAAATCCGCTTTCGGTTTAAATGCCTTCAAAACCAAATTTTTGCTAACTTCCTAAAAAAAACATGCGCCTGCCCCTCTTGCTCTTTCTCATTTGCAGCCTCTGGGGATGGGCGCAACCTCCCGAAGAATTGCCCGAAATCGTTATCTCATCCGCAACCCTGTCCGACAGTACGTCGGCCGCGCCCTCGGCAATTACTGTGTTGGATGCAACTGAGCTACAACTTAATTTGGCAGACATCAGCCCTGCCGTCAACACGGTGCCGGGCGTCCTGATGCAAACGGGCAGCCTCAATACCAGCCGAATCTCGATTCGGGGAATCGGTGCACGGACGCCTTTCGGGACAAACCGCATCCGGGCCTTTTACGGCCCCATCCCGCTGACTTCGGGCGATGGCGAGACTACGATTGAAGACCTGGACGTGGAGTCACTGGGGCAAATCGAGTTTGTAAGGGGGCCGCGGGCCAGCGTCCACGGAGCCGGGCTTGGCGGTGCGATCCTGATCTCGCCCCTCGTTCCGAAAAGGAAAATTTCGGCGCGGGTGTCCTCCACCTTCGGGTCGTATGGACTGGAAAAGAGCACCTACTCCGTATCCGGGCTCCGTGCCGGGATCCATCACCACCGCCTCTTGCAGGACGGTTGGCGGCAAAACAGCTCGTACCGGCGCGACGGCACCACCCTGACCTCGCAATTTGCGGCAGGAAACAGCGGCAAAATCCTGCTGCTGGGCAACTTCACTTCATTGAAAGCCTACATTCCCAGCTCCATAAATAGCGATGCGTTTGAAAACAACCCCCGGAGCGCCGCCCCAACCTGGCTTGCCGCAAAGGGGTTCGAACAATACCGGTCCTGGATGGCTGGCGCCGCATACTATGCGACCCGGGGCAAAATCAAGCCCTCGGTCTCGATTTTCGGTTCCGGTAAAGATGCCTATGAACCCAGGCCTTTCGACATCCTTGACCAGGAAAGCCTCGCATGGGGAACCAGGGGCGAATTTTACTGGGAAATCCCCTCGGCCGGGACGCAATGGCGGTTCAGGCTGGGCGGTGAATATTTTGGCGATCGGCTGAGGCAACTCAATTTTGAAAACCTCTACGAAGAAAACAACGGCAATGGCTCGCTGCAGGGCCAGGAAATCGCTTCAAATGAGCAGGCGCGCACCCTGGCAAACGGTTTTGCACAAACATCGCTGACACGGGGCCGATGGAATTTCCAAACGGGGCTCAACATAAATCACACCCGGTTTTTAAATGTCCGCGAAGGCGACCGTTTCGATTTTCGGCCGGTTTGGTCGCCCGAGTTTTCTGTCACAAGGGATTTTTCACTCGGAATGGCCTATGTCTCTGCGGGCAGGGGTTTTTCAATGCCTTCGGTGCAGGAAACCCTCGATGCTTCACGGGCATTCAACAAAAATTTGCAACCCGAGACCGGGATCAATTATGAAGCAGGCGCGAAATTCCGACTTTTTAAAAAGCGACTATCCATCGATGCGGCGGCCTTCACAATGGATGTCAGGAACCTTTTGGTGGCGAGGCGCATTGCCGACGATCAGTACGTCGGGTTCAACGCGGGCCGCTCCCTGCATCAGGGTTTTGAACTTCACGCGCGATTCACCGGTGCTGACCAGGCTCCCGTTCGCATGGGTGGCTATGTATCGGGAAGTTTGGGCCGGTATACATTCAGGGAATTCGTGGATCGGGACACGGATTATTCGGGCAAAAGGATGACAGGTGTCCCGTCTTCCAAAGTTTCGGCGGGAATTTCGGCAGCACACCTTTGCGGCGCCTATGCCCAAATCGATGCCTTGTTTCTGGCGAGGGTGCCTGCCAATGATGCCAACACCGTCTTTGCCGAAAATTACCAAACCGTTCACATCCGCGCAGGCTGGGCGCTTCGCATCCTGGAGTCGTTATCGCTGGACCTTGCCGTAGGCGTCTCCAATGTCCTGGATGAACGGTTTGCCTCGATGGTCCAGGTCAATGCGCAGGCGGCACCCGGACAACAACCGCGCTACTTTTACCCCGGAATGCCCGCTCAGGTCTATACACATGTGAAAATTCTTTATCGTTAAATCGAAAATAATCGGTCAATCAGCGCTTTAGCATCTTTTTTTAACTTAACTTTAAGGTCCTAACTTTTTGGCGATGGCCGAGCAGCTCAAAATATTTTATGCCGATGACGATCCGGATGACCTGAATTTCTTTAGGGATGTCGCGGGAAGCATCGACAGGCCCATCGAGTTGTCGACGCATGATGAAGGCGATGAATTGCTGAAGGCATTGCGCACTTCCGACCCCGATCACGAAATCGTGTTTCTCGACCTCAACATGCGGGGCAAGGACGGATTCGATATTTTGAGGGAAATCAGGGAAACGGCCGGAATGGAAATGGTTCCCGTAGTGATCCTGTCCACCACCAGCGATGCCAAAAGCGTGAACCGCTGCCTGAAATACGGCGCGAATTTTTACCTGCAGAAGCCGACCTCGTTCGCGGCCCTCAAAAAATCGATCGAGGATGCCATTTCCATCGATTACAGCACCTTCCGGCCCACCAAGAAAAACTTTCTCTACCGTAGCGCTGCCAACCGGAACGTCGTGCTTTGAATCCGCAGTTCGCACAACTCGTCGGCAACAGCAACGCCCATCGCCGGGAGCGTGAGGCAAATGCTTCTGCCGCACTCCGGGATCCCGTCGCATTCAGAACCCTGCTGGCATTGGCCAGGGAGCCGGCCTTGAAGGGACATGTTCAATCCTGGTGGGCCCTGGAAATCATCTGTGAGCACAATGCCGATATCCTTTTGCAAAACCTTTCGAATCTGGTTTTTACCATGCCGGCATTGACTTCCGAGGGAGCGATCCGCTCGGCAGCAAAAATCTGCATGATGGCCACGACGATGCGGCTTGAATCCATCCCACAAAACCTGGTGGATTCCATCCGCGACGTTTGCCTGTTGTGGCTAACCGGCGATCATAAGGTTGCGGCAAGGGCTTATGCGGCCCGCGCGCTGTTCAGGATCGGGAAGGACGACCGGCGTTTCCTGTCGGAACTGAGGGAGATCCTGGAAGTGGGTTTTCCCAAATATTCGGCGGCCTACCGCGCCATGGCCCGCGACCTTGTCAAAAAAATCAACAGGATCGTGAAATGATTTACAAAAATATTAATACATCCAAAGGACGGTGTTGAGTAAATTAGGGAGAAAGATTTAGCCATGGATACCAACAAAAAAAACTACAGCGAACGCGGGATGCGGGAAGGCCACCCGGGAAGCATCAACCCAAACGAGGCGGGCATGACGCCGCCGTCAAAAAACGTCAGGCAACTTGATAAGGAGGACATCGAGCAAAGCGGACTTGGCCGGGACACCAGTTATAAACAGGCCGAGGAATTCATCGCCGATCCGGTTTCGCAGGTTGGCGACAATAAGAGTTTCAGCGACGCGCAAAAAAAGTTGACCGATACCGAGGATGAAATGCGCCTCGACCATCGCGACCCTTCAAACAGCATCGAGGATTGGGATGCCGAGAAAAACAATTCCGGCAGGCACAAATAAAAAAATCGCAACCTTTCGATTGCGATTTGTGCCCTGGACTGGACTCGAACCAGCACACCCATAAGGCGCTGCGACCTGAACACAGTGCGTCTACCAATTTCGCCACCAGGGCATTCAGGACTGCAAAAGTAAAATTAATTTTGAAAAGTGGAACGCTTTTACGTGAATATTTCATGCGCGTTCCAAAATGTTCCTGAGCCGGTCCAAACTTTGCTCCCAACCCTCTCGTGAAGCCGCCGCGGCCTGCTGATGCTCGGGCTTGGCCTTGAGCAATTTATAGCGCATTTCAATCAAAGTCCGGTGGTGCCGCTGCCAGAAACTTATCGCAATGCTGCATTCAAATCCGTAATCCCCACCCGGTATGGGAAAGGTCGCAAGGGTAAACGCAAGATGCTCCAACGGATCCACGACCGTAAACTGGCCGACGACCGGATACCTGGCCTGGTCCGATGCCACCATCGCAATCCTCAACAGTCCTCCCGGTTTCGCGTCGATCGCGCAATCCTGAACAGGATGCGTCTCGGGGCCAAACCATTGCCGGAAAATTTCGGGATCGGTAAAGGCTTCGAACACTCTCTCGCGAGGAACTTCAAAATGCCTGATCAATGTAAATTCATCTGCGTTCATACAGTCGAGTGCTCAATTCACGGATTTTCAGCAACGCGCGGTCCCAGGCCCGGGACATGGTATCGCAAAACTCGGCGCCCATATCGCACTCGACCGAAAGTTCGGTGCGCCCGGCCTGTTCATTCAGCCGATAGATTTCCTGCGCTCCCTGCACGTCATGCGCGTGGTCGCTGTCATAATCCTCGCGTCCCCGCATCACGATGCCTTCGTATTCAATGGAAAGCAGTTCCGGGGTACGCTTCTCCACGATCCTGCCCACCAACCCGGTTTGCGAGCCGTCGGTGAACAATGCCTTGCTACCCAGCATCCAATCGCTTTCGGGATGCGAACCCCGGCTGAAGACCGAATACCAAATCGGGGTGAACCGTTGATCAAACAGCACCTTCCAGACTTTCTCCCTTGGCGCATCGATCCATATGGACTTGCGCACCGTCTTCATTCGTTCCATATTCACAACTGTTTGTAATCCATAAAGATACGTAAAAGAAAATACATCTTTGGTACCGGCCCTAAACCGTAAACACCAAACTACCGGCTAATACGGCGCTTTGGATTATCTTTGTGCAAACAATACGACATGGACCTTTTTTCCACCGATTTTACCCTGGGGATCCTGGGTGGCGGCCAATTGGGCAAGATGCTTCTGGCCGAAACGCGAAAATTCGATATCAGGACCCATGTGCTGGACCCATCCTCTGATGCGCCCTCGGCGATTGCCTGCAACAAATTTGCGGTTGGCGACTTGATGGATTACCAAACCGTGCTTGAATTTGGCCGAGGCGTCGATGTTTTGACCATCGAGATCGAACATGTGAATGTCGACGCGCTGGAAGCACTTGAACGCGAGGGCAAAAAAGTTTACCCTTCGTCACTGACCCTTCGGACCATCCAAAACAAGGCACGGCAAAAGGAATTTTACCAAGACAATTCGATCCCGTGCCCGCCGGCCCGGATCTTTGCGAGCCTTAAGGAACTGATGGTGGATTTTCTCGACGGCAGCCTGGAACTTCCCTTCGTCTGGAAAAGCACGCAATTTGGTTATGACGGCAATGGCGTCCGCGTGATACGGGAGGCCGCTGACCTTCAGGGACTGCCCGATGTGGAATGCATCGCCGAGGAAATGGTTGACTTTGCCATGGAGCTCGCGGTCATCGTGGCGCGAAACCCGGCTGGCGATTCGGTCACCTATCCCGTCGTCGAAATGGAATTCCACCCCACGGCCAACCAGGTCGAATACGTGATCTGTCCCGCAAGGATCGATGCCCATGTCGCCGCAAAGGCACGGGCGCTCGCCCTCGAGGTTTCGCAAAAATTCGCGCATATCGGGCTGCTTGCGGTGGAAATGTTCCTAACCCACGATGGCCACATCCTGGTCAACGAAGCGGCTCCGCGCCCGCACAACTCCGGACACTATACCATCGAAGCGAGTTATACGTCGCAATTCGAGAACCATCTTCGCGCGATCCTGAACCTGCCGCTCGGAGCCACGGAGAGCAAGGCTGCCGCCGTGATGGTCAACCTGGTGGGCGCCGAAGGTTTTTCGGGCAACGTCATCTATGAAAATATTGAGAAGATCCTGGCCCTGGACGGTGTTACGCCGCATATCTACGGGAAACGCCAAACCCGTCCGTTTCGCAAGATGGGGCATGTGACGATTGTGCGGCCGGAGCTGTCCTCGGCACGTGAAACGGCGCAAACGGTGCGGCAAACAATCCGCGTAATTGCGTAACTTAGGGCCAAAATTCAACATTCTATGGGCAAAGTAGCCGTCATTATGGGAAGCGTGTCGGACATGCCGGTCATGCAGGAAGCCGTCGAGATCCTCACGGGGTTTGGCATCGAGACCGAGGTGGACATCGTTTCGGCCCACCGCACTCCCGAAAAACTCTTTGACTTTTCCAAAAACGCACACCACCGCGGAATAAGCGTGATCATCGCGGGCGCGGGCGGGGCGGCGCATTTACCGGGAATGGTGGCCTCGATGTCGCCCCTGCCGGTCATCGGCGTTCCCGTAAAATCCAGCAATTCCATCGACGGTTGGGACTCCATCCTTTCCATCCTGCAAATGCCGGGCGGGGTTCCGGTGGCCACGGTCGCGCTGAACGGCGCCAAAAATGCGGGCATCCTCGCGGCGCAGATCCTCGGCAGCGCCAATCCCCAAATCCTGGAACGCATCTCCGCCTACAAGGAAGGCCTGAAGCTGAGCGTGACGCAGTCGGCGGAAGGGTTGAGGAAATGATTTAATGTGAAAATGTACCAATATACCAATTTGGAAATTTGAAAATTTGAAGATTTGAAAATGCAGCTACAAACGGTAATAATCGATTATTATCTTTAATTTTTTTGGGAGCTTTTTCCTGCTGTCCGCTATATCTTTTGGCGTAACTTAAGGTTGATAAAAAATTGACATTTTCAAGACGCCAAAAGGATGCCGCTCCCATCAGGGCTAGGGCATCCCAAAACTCATTACTCATTACTCATTACTCAAAAGCATGATCCTCACCAAACCTTTCAATACCCCACACGGCACGGCGCCGTTCTCGCAAATATCAACCGACGATTTCAAGCCCGCGTTCGAGCAGAATATTGCCGCCGCCCGCGCCGAGATCGATGCCATTGTCAACAATCCTTCAGCGCCGACCTTCGAGAACACGATCGAGGCGCTCGAATATTCGGGGCAGGAACTCGACCGGCTATCCAGCATTTTCTTCAACCTCAACTCGGCCGAGACCAATGACGAAATCCAGCGGATCGCACAGGAAGTCTCGCCGATGCTCACCGCGTTCAGCAATGACATCTCGCTCAACGCCGAATTGTTTGCGCGCGTCAAATCAATTTTTGACGATCGCGAAAAACTCTCGCTGGATCCAGAGCAGTCGATGCTGCTGGAGAAAAAATACAAAGGATTTGCCCGTAACGGCGCGCTCTTGGCCGAGGAAAAGAAATCGCGGCTGCGCGAAATCGATACCGAACTCGCCAAACTCAAGCTCACCTTTGGCGAGAATGTTTTGGCCGAGACCAACGACTACCGCCTCCACATCACCGATGAAAAGGACCTGGCCGGGCTACCCGAGGGAACCGTCGAGGCGGCGCGCGCACTTGCCCAGCAGGAAAACAAGGACGGATGGATCTTCACACTTGACCACCCGAGCTACATCCCGTTCGTGACCTACGCCGACAATCGCGAGCTCCGAAGGGAAATCACCATCGCGGCCGGTCGAAAGGCTTTCCGGGGAAATGAACATGACAACACCGGGATCGTCAAACAAATTGCAAAACTCCGCCACGAGCGGGCGAACCTGCTCGGCTATGAAACCCATGCGCATTTCGTGCTTGAGGAGCGGATGGCGCAAAATCCGGAGACCGTAAAACAATTCCTGGCCGGCCTGCTCGAAAAAGCCAAGCCCGCCGCGCACCGCGAATTTGAGGAGCTTTCCGCCTTTGCAAAGA
>JAEWCF010000053.1 GCA_023390775.1 Bacteroidota bacterium
GGCATCGTGGGCAACGTATGATTCGGAACTTGACGATTGGACACGCACCTATCTGGGAGACAAGGTTCAAGACCCATCGGCACTGCAGGCGCTTCCGCTGGCCAGCAAATACAACACTGCCATCACAAGAGCTTCCGAAGCACTGATCCGCACTGTAACCGAGCCTTCAATTTTCTTTTTAAGGGACAGCGTCGTCGGCAACTACCGTCACCTTAAAATCAGGATTCAACCTAACAGGCCGGTCAATAGGTATGATATCATCGCCAATCCTAAAGCCGCGATTCACAACCTCAGGGCAAACGGTGCGGCTCCCATCGGGCAGAAGGGATCGCTTTACCAAAGAAAAGGATCGCGTTTGCTGAGCTATTATGTAACTGATAACGAGCCGCTTGTCTTTGAATTTGCAATTCAAAAGGACCTGAATCCCGAACTCGAGATGCTGGAAAGTTCATTTGACCTGATGACGAATCCCTTGTTTGAGATGGCCAAAAGGAAGGATTATATGATGCCGAAGCCATTTGTCCTAACCGATGCCATCGTGATTCACAAACGGATCGCCCCACAGGCAGAAGTTGCGGTCCCGATCCCCGTAAGGCCCAATTTTGTACTCCCGACCCAAAGCCGCGACACAATTGGCCAGGAGGAAGATCTTGAACCGGCAGACAGTCTCTGATGGAAAAAGTGGCCATTCTGGGATGCGGGTGGTTGGGCAAGCAGCTCGCTCAATCGCTGATAGAGCGCGGAACACATGTAATAGGTAGCACTACTTCAGCCGAAAAGGTTTCCGGCTTGAAAGCATTCGGGGTCGATGCGCGGATCATGAACTTTTTGGCGACCGACCAACAGCAGATCGCGGAATTCATCGGCGATTCAAAAACAGCCGTCATCCTGATTCCTCCAAAAAGTCCCGAATACCCCGAAATGTTGGTAAGAATCCGCGAAAGTACCCGGGTTCCGATCATCTTTACTTCCTCGACATCGGTTTACGGACAAACATCGGGCACTGTAACCGAATCTTCGCCTGTTGCCGACACGGTGCTTGCGCGCGGCGAAAAGGCCCTGACCGACGCTACCATCCTCAGGCTCGCCGGCCTCGTCGGTCCGGGAAGGCATCCGGTCACAAGCCTGTCCGGACGTTCGGGAGTTGCCGGTCCCGAGGCGCCCATTAATCTGATCCATTCGGCGGATGTGGTCCGGGCGATTATTGCATGCATGGACCGCTCCATACGGTCCCAAGTCATTAATGTGGTGGCACCCTACCACCCTTCCCGACGCGATTATTATGTTGCCCAGGCCATTTCGCGCGGCCTTCCGCCACCATCGTTTGCCGACGATAAAGCCGGCGGAAAGATTTTTCGCTCGGAAAAATTTGCGGATTTACTGGGATTTTCCCCCGATCCTCAATTGCTCCAATAAAAAACCCGGCCTAAACCGGGTTTATTGATTACCAAATTTTAACGCGTTTGTTCTCGGGAAGGTAAAGTTTGTCACCGGGTTTGATCGAGAAAGCCTGATAAAATGCCTCGACATTCTGCAAGGGAACGTACGCCCTGTAGTTTCCGGGCGAATGGGGATCGGTCTTGACCTGGTTCTTGATCGCCTCATCGCGCATTTTGGAACGCCAGATGGTTGCCCATGAAATGAAAAACCGTTGTTCCGGCGTGAATCCGTCGATGAGACCCGGGTTTCCGTTTTCTTTAAGATAAATCTGCAGCCCGTCATATGCCGAATTAACCCCGCCAAGATCGCCAATATTTTCTCCGAGTGTAAACTTTCCGTCCACAAAAATTCCCGGCAACGGCTCGAGTGCACTGTACTGGGCAGCGAGTTGCGCACCAAGGTCGGTAAATTGGCCCAGGTCGGTTTCGGACCACCAGTTTACCAGGTTGCCATCGGCGTTATAGCGAGACCCCGAATCGTCGAAACCGTGCGAAATCTCATGTCCGATGACCGCTCCGATCCCGCCGTAATTCACGGCCTCATCGGCCTTGTAATCATAAAATGGCGGTTGAAGGATGGCCGCAGGGAATACGATTTCATTAAACGAGGCGCTGTAGTAGGCATTCACGGTTTGCGGCGACATGCTCCATTCCTCCTTATCCACCGGTTTGTTCAGGTCGGCAAGGCCTTTTTCAAAACGCCACTTAGACATTTGCATCGAATTGCCAAAATAAGTGCCGCCCGCTTCGGGTGAGGTGATGACCAGTTTCGAATAGTCCTTCCATTTGTCCGGATAGCCAATCTTGATGCGCGATTTGTGCAACTTGGCGATCGCATTCGCACGCGTCGCAGGTGTCATCCAGGGCAAGGCATTGATTCGGTTCTCGAAAGCCTTGAATACATTGCGGATCATCTTTTCGGCTTTGGCCTTTGCCTCTGCCGGGAATTTTTGCTCCACGTACAACTTTCCGAGCGCTTCGCCTATGCCGCCGTTGATTACCTGCAAGGCGCGTTCGTCACGCGGGCGTTGCTTTACGGCGCCGGTCAGGGTCTTGCCATAAAATTCCCAATTGGCATCCTCGATTTGGGTCGAAAGCGATCCCGCGGCCCGGTTGAGCAGGGTCCAACGCATGTAGGCCTTCCAGTCCTCAACCTTGTTCTCCTTGAAGATCCTGTCCAGTTCGGCCATGTATTTTGGCTGAGAAACGATCAGGGTATCCACTTTGGGCAATCCCACTCCTGTTATGTACTTTTCCCAATTGATCGACGGGGCCATTTGCTGGAGCGAAGCAATCGTCATCGGGTTGTAGGTCTTGCGGCGGTCCCGGCGCTCCACACGATCCAGCCGGGCTTGCGACATCCGGGTCTCAAGTTGCAGGATTTTTTCGGCATGGGCTTTGGCGGCCTCGGGCTTATCCCCCAAGAAGGCCAGCATCCGCGCTACATGCGCCTTGTACTTTTCGCGCTTCTCCCTTGAGTCGGCATCGTCCGAAACATAGTAATCCCGGTCCGGCAAACCGAGGCTTCCTACGCCAATGTTGACCACGTACCGGTTGCTGTTTTTGGCATCCGGCCCCACACCGGCTCCGAAGAATCCGATTCCGCCTGTCGGCTCCATTTCGATGAGCAGGGCCTGAAGATCATTGATGTTCTTTACCGCGGCGATCTTGGCAAGATAGGGTTTGATCGGGTTTATGCCCGCCTTGTTGCGGCCGACGGTATCCATAATCGATTTATACAAACTAACCGCCTTTCCCTGGTCGGATTGCGGCCCGTACTTGGGATTTGATGCGGCCTGCTTGAGAATTGCGAGCGCGTCTTCATCGGTCTTTTGGCGAAGCTCGTCAAAGCTGCCCCAACGCGTGCGGTCGGCGGGAATCTCGGTCTTATCATACCAGTTTCCGTTCACGTACCTGAAAAAATCGTCTCCCGGCCTGACCGACTTGTCCATATAGGAGATGTTGATCCCGCGGGAAGGTGCCTGCGCAATTGAAGCCGAGGCGACAAGCAAAAGCGCCCATCTTGAAAAGTATTTCATATTAATAGGGGTTGTGTGGCAAATCTATTGAATCTAAATGTTAATTCCTGATCGGGCACGGCAAATGCATCGGGCAATCCGCAGGGGTTTCGTAATTTTGCGGCGGTGAAATTCATTCTACGCTACCGCATATTCATTGGTGTCATGCTGATTTTTTCGGCAGTGACGCTGTATCTTTTCTATTCGGCGCTGAACAGGCGGTCGCTTCCGGTGTACAATCCGTCGATGGTCAATCCCGAACTGGTCGATTCCACCGTGCAGCACGTGGGTCGCTACCATACGGTCGGCGATTTTTCATTTGTCAACCAGAACGGCCGTCGCGTTACACAGGACGATTACAAAAACACGATTTACGTGGCCGACTTCTTCTTTACCACTTGCGGATCGATCTGCCCGAAGATGACCGCCCTGATGAAACAGCTGCAGGACAAGACCGTGGGAATGGACGATGTGAAACTATTGTCGCATACCGTAATGCCGGAGGTCGACGATGTCCCGACGCTGAAAAAGTACGCCGATTCGGTGGGGGTTGACGATTCCCGATGGAACCTGGTCACCGGCGATAAGAAACAGATCTACGCACTCGCCCGGAAATCCTACCTGGCGGTCAAACAGGGCAAGCCGGAGGAACTCTACGACATGGTCCACACCGAAAATTTTATCCTCGTCGATAAGAAAAAACGCGTCCGGGGATTCTACGACGGCACCGATCCCGCCGAAATCGACCGGCTTTTGGAGGACATCGAACTTTTGCGACAGGACGATTAATCGGTCCCCGCTTGATTGTTTCTTAACAATTAAAGCTCTAATTTTGTGCCTTTATTCAATCTAAATAAACTTTGCAGACTACAATCGACGCGCTGAAGATCGGACAACGGGGAACCATCCTCGAATTCGATATTGATACCGTCCCGCTCAAACTGCTGGAAATGGGTTGCCTGCCGGGAAATGAGGTGCGCGTGCTGCAAATCGCCCCCCTTGGAGACCCGCTTTACCTGGATGTCAATGGTTCGCATCTTGCCATCAGGATCGAGACCGCGCGAAATATCCAGGTTGAAACCGAATCATGAGCAACGAAAATATCAATGTCGCCCTGATCGGGAACCCCAATACCGGAAAAACGTCGGTCTTTAACCAATTGACCGGCCTTAACCAACAGGTGGGAAATTATCCGGGCATCACGGTCGAGAAGAAAATTGGATTTTGCCGGCTGCCCAATAACGTCCGGGCCAACATACTCGATCTTCCCGGCACCTATAGCCTGAATGCGAGTTCGATTGATGAAAACGTCGTCATTGAATTGCTGCTTAACAAAAACGACAAGCTTTATCCCGATGTCGCCCTGGTGGTGAGCGATGTTGAAAACCTAAAGCGGAACCTTTTGTTGTTTACCCAGATCAAGGACCTGGAAATTCCCGTGATACTGGTCATCAATATGGCCGACCGGATGAAACACAAGGGGATCACGCTGGACATCCCCTATCTTGAGCAGCGCCTGAATACCAAGATCGCGTTGATTTCGACCCGTCAGAAAACGGGTATCGACGAATTGAAAAACCTCATCGTCCAGTATAAAACGCTTTCCACCGAACCCTGCCTCAACGCCTCATCCATAGATCCGGATTACTTTAACAGCCTTCGGAAAGCCTTTCCAAACCAGCTCCTGTATAAGCTTTGGCTGGTCATCACCCAGGATGTCAACTTCCTCAACCTCGAGCGAAACGAAATCCGCGGTTCGTTTACCAAGTCGCACTCCGATTTGAAACGGCTCCAGCAAAAGGAGACCATCAAGCGGTATCAATTCATAAATGATGTGCTCAAGGTCGGGCAGACGATCGATATGTCTTCGGCACGCGATTTCAGGTCAAAATTAGACCGCGTCCTGACGCACAGGGTCTGGGGATATGTGGTGTTTTTCGCGATCCTTTTCGGAATATTTCAATCCATATTCGACTGGTCCTCGGTTCCGATGGATTTCATCGACTCCCAATTCGCAAGGCTGTCCGCATGGGTGAACGAGATCATGCCGCCCGGAATGCTCACCAGCCTCATCGCCGAAGGAATCATCCCGGGAATTGGAGGCATTTTGATCTTCATTCCGCAGATCGCCTTTCTGTTTTTATTCATTTCGGTGCTGGAAGAAAGCGGATACATGAGCCGCGTCGTGTTCCTGATGGACCGCATCATGCGCCGGTTCGGGCTTAGCGGCAAAAGCGTCGTTCCGCTCATCTCGGGTACGGCCTGTGCCATTCCGGCCATCATGGCCACTCGAAACATCGAGAATTGGAAGGAGCGGCTCATCACGATCCTCGTAACGCCGTTCACGACCTGTTCGGCCAGGCTGCCGGTCTACGCGATCATCATTGCGCTGATCATTCCGGACAGGCGCATTTTCGGGATCTTCAACCTTCAGGGGCTGACCTTGATGCTGCTTTACATGCTGGGCTTCGCGATGGCGATCCTCTCGGCGTGGCTGCTCAACCGGGTGCTGAAGATAAAGTCCAAAACCTTCTTTATTGTCGAAATGCCCAACTACAAGTTGCCGCTGATCAAGAACGTCGGGTTAAACGTGCTCGAAAAGACCAAGGCATTCGTTTTTGGGGCTGGAAAGATAATTTTGGCAATATCCATCGTGCTCTGGTTCATGGCCTCGTACGGGCCGGGTGAGGATTTTGACCGTGCCGAAGAGATCATTGCCGCGAAGTCAAAGGGCCAGTCCGCAGAGGAAATCGAAAACAGGGTCGCTTCGCACAAACTCGAGAATTCGTATATCGGGATCATGGGCAAGGCCATCGAACCCGTAATCGCGCCGCTTGGTTATGATTGGAAGATCGGGATCGCGGTCCTGAGTTCGTTTGCCGCCCGCGAGGTTTTCGTGGGTACTTTGGCCACGATATACAGTGTAGGCAACAGCGACAACGAGGAAACCATCAAGGAGAAGATGATCGAGGAGCGGCGCGATGACACCGGACTCGCGGTTTTCAATTTCGCCACCGGGATTTCCCTGTTGTTATTTTATGCCTTTGCGATGCAATGCGCGAGCACCCTTGCCGTTACAAAGAAAGAGACCAATGGCTGGAAATGGCCACTGGTGCAGCTAGTCTTCATGAGCGGGTTTGCCTACCTGACGGCACTCGCCGCCTATCAATTCCTGAAATAATGCAGACCGTCATCGCCCTAACGATTCTTGCCGTTGCCGTTGCCTACCTGGTCAACCGGTTCTTCATTCCCCGAAAGAAAAAGAAAAACTGCGGCGGAACCGATTGCGGCTGTTAACCAAGCGCCACGTCAAGGGTCATCATGACGATGAAACCGCCAATGAATCCCATGGTCGCGATATCGGTATTCTTGTCAAGTTGGGTCTCCGGGATCACTTCTTCCACCACCACAAAGATCATCGCGCCGGCCGCGAAGGCCAGGGCATAAGGCAGGATCGGGGTGAAAAAACTAACCGCCAATGCGCCCACGACACCCGCTATGGGCTCCACCAGTGCCGATGACTGCCCATACATGAAACTCTTTGTACGGCTCAGGCCCATGCGGCGCATCGGCATTGAAACGGCGATCCCTTCGGGGAAATTTTGGATGCCAATCCCGATGGCAAGGGTTACCGCCCCCGCAATGGTAGCCTCCGGAATACCCGCCGCCACACCGCCAAAGAGCACGCCCACGGCAAGGCCTTCGGGAATGTTGTGTAGCGTAATGGCCAAGACGAGAAGGGTCGTGCGTTGCCATGGAGATTTGACGCCCTCGGTTTCCTTGAAATTGATGTGCATGTGCGGCAACAGTTTGTCAAGCCCAAAAAGGAACATGGCGCCCAACAGAAATCCGACGGCCGCCGGAATCACTTTTACAAAACCTTCTCCCTCGCTCATATCGATGGCCGGTGAAAGCAGGCTCCAGTAACTGGCGGCTACCATGACACCGCCAGTAAATCCCAGCATTCCGTCGAGGACCGTACGGTTCATATCCCTGAAAAAGAACACGACCGAAGCGCCCAGTGCGGTCAGAAACCAGGTAAACAGGGTGGCATACAGGGCTGCCGTGATGGGATTGATGCTTTCCAGATAGGTAATTATTTCCTGATACATATCAAATGGTTTTTACGTAAATGTTTTCGGCGATTTTGTTTGAGATCGAAAGTGGCTTTCCTCCCGCGACGATAACCAGCGAACCGTCAAAATGCTCCCGGGTTTCCACCATGATGGAAGTCCCGAGGGCAATGCGGCGGCTGTCCAGGTATTGAAGGAATGCCGACGACGAATCGCGGACACCCACACAAACCGCATCAACCGCGGGCGGGAGTTCCGATAACAGCATCTTGGCCGTGCGCACGATGTTTCCCTGGGCATCCGGAATGGGGTCGCCATGCGGATCGATTTGCGGGTGGCCGAGGAAGCCATCCAGCTTCTCGATCAATTTCTCCGACTGGATATGCTCGAGCTGCTCGGCGATCTCGTGGACCTCGTCCCAGGCAAAATCCAGTTTGTTCACCAGGAAAACTTCCCAAAGCCGATGCTTGCGCACGATCATTTTTGCCGCGTGCAAACCGCTTTCCGTGAGGGTGACGCCCTGGTATTTTTTGTAGTCGATAAGGCCCTTTTCCGCAAGTTTGCGCAACATGTCGGTGACCGACGAGGCCTTGGTCTCCATGCGTTCGGCGATGGCATTCGTAGTGGTAGCCGATGCTGAAATGCCGGAAAGGTGGTATATTGTCTTGATGTAATTTTCCTCTGAAAGTGTCATGTTCATTATTTGGCTAGCCCCGATTGAGGCATTTGTCGGAGCTCTTGCGCCGAAGGCCAAAGCGACTGCCGAAAGCGGGAAAAAGCTCCAAAACCAGATCAAAAATAAGACAAGTTTTTGACAAACAAAATATATTTTTAGATTTGCCTAAATTTAATTTTATGAAATACCTGTTAATTGCCCTTTTCATCGGTGCGGCGGCTAGCGCGCAGGATTCGACGGCTGTTGAGCCCATCCAGACCGACCGACCGGATCAAACCGAGACCCCGGCGTTGGTCCCGCGCAGCATGTTCCAGATGGAAAACGGATTCAGCTTTGAGGACGCCGGCAATGGAAACGAATCGATCGTGGCGCCCTCGTCGCTTTTGAAATACGGGTTGAACGAAAATTTTGAACTGCGGCTGATCCTTGAATATGCGTCGGTCAGGGAGAACGGACAAACGACGGCCGGATTGAACCCCGTGCTGGTAGGCTTCAAGGTCAGGATTGCCGAGGAAGAGGGCATTTTCCCGAAAACCTCGCTTATCGGACACATGTCCATCCCGAAACTGGCTTCGGAGGAATTCCACACTGATTTTTATGCGCCTGAGTTTCGCTTTGTGATGCAACATACGCTCTCCGAAAAAGTCAGCCTGAGCTACAATTTGGGGGCAGAATGGGACGGCTTCACCCCCGAACCGACTTTTATTTACACTTTGGCAACCGGCTTTTCGGTGACCGAAAAATTGGGGGCTTTTGTTGAACTTTACGGCTTTGCTCCGCAAGAGGACAAGAGCGACCACCGGTTTGACGGTGGCCTGACGTACTTGATTTCCAATAATTTCATGATCGATTTATCGGCGGGCGGCGGGATCACCGAGAATGCGCCCGATTATTTCGCGGCCGTTGGGTTTTCCTTCAGGCTCTGACGTATCTTTAGGGCGTGAGGCATTACGACTATATTTTTGCCGGAGGCGGACTTGCGGCCATGATGGTGCTTTTGCAAATGCGGGAAGCGGGAATGCTGCGGGAAAAATCGGTCCTTGTGATCGATCCGGACGCACGCGTTTCCAATGACCGGACCTGGTGTTTTTGGGAGCCCGAAGGCGGGCCATTCGACGAAATTGCCCACCGTCAATGGGATCACGCGTACTTCATCGACTCTAAAACCAGCTGGAGAATGCCGCTGGCTCCCTATCGGTATAAAATGGTTCGTGGCTCTGATTTCTTTGCCCATGCGCGTAAAAAACTGGACGGATGCTTTGAGGCCAGTCACGAAAAGGTGGTCGCGTGGGAAGATTTTTCTCAGGGTGCGACCGTACAAACACAAACTGAAAGTTTTTCCTGCACCCATTTTTTCAACAGCATATTTGACGAAAATCAAGTGGCGGGAAGCCCGCATTATTACCTGCGGCAACACTTTATAGGCTGGACGGTAAGGACACAAAACCCGGTCTTCGACCCCGACGCGCCAACATTTATGGATTTTTCCGTTCCTCAAAACGGGAACACGAGATTCATGTATGTACTTCCGCTCTCCCAAAACGAGGCGCTCGTAGAATACACGCTTTTCTCAAAAGACCTCCTCGACGACGAGGAATATGAGCGGGCGATCGACCAATACCTGCAAAATCTCAATTCCGGGGAGTACGATATCTTGGAAAAGGAACGTGGGTCCATCCCGATGACGGTCTTTCGCTTTCACAAGCAAAACACCGAACACGTTACGTTTATCGGGTCGGCGGGCGGTTGGACCAAACCCAGCACGGGTTTTACTTTTGCCAATACGGTGAAACGCTCGGCAGAATTGATACGTGCGATGAAGGACGGTCGCGATACACAAATATTGAAACCCAAACCCCGGTTCAATTTTTATGATGCGCTCCTGATCGATGTGCTGTACCATGAGAACCATCGCGGGAGCGAGATATTTTCGGCGCTGTTCAAAGATGGCAAACCCGCACCGATATTCAAATTTCTGGACGAGGACACCTCATTTGCCGAGGATCTGAAAATCCTCATCGCTTGCCCAAAAGGCATTTTCATCCGCGCGCTTTGGCGCCACCTCATAAGATGACATCGGCATAAGAATTTTGTACCTTTGCCTAATCAAAAAATTTATATTATGTATCCTGAAGAAATGGTAAAACCGATGCGCGCCGAACTTTCGGACGCGGGTTTCAAGGAATTATATAGCGCTGCCGAGGTCGAGAACGCGATCGGGCAGTCGGGCACGACGATGGTGGTCGTGAACTCTGTTTGCGGATGCGCCGCGCGAAATGCAAGGCCCGGTGCAAAGATGAGCCTCGACAACGAAAAGAGGCCTGACCGCCTGGTGACAGTGTTTGCCGGTGTCGACAAGGAAGCCGTCGATGCCGCGCGCGAGCACATGTTCCCGTTTCCGCCTTCATCGCCGAGCATTGCCCTGTTCAAAGACGGCGAGCTTGTGCACATGCTGGAGCGCCACCACATCGAGGGCCGTCCGGCGGAAATCATCGCCGACAACCTCAAGGACGCGTTCAACGAGTACTGTTAAACACTCTCACTTAAATCAAGCCACGGACTCCGTGGCTTTTTTTGTACCCGGAAATTTTGGGATGGAGACCAGGATTCCATGATGCCGAAGGAGCTCGGCAAATGATTGCATCTCCGGGTCGGCAAGCACCGAGTAGTCGCCCGCAATCAGATTTGAGACGCGCGTTCGGGCAACATCATTGGTAAAATTGACCACGAATTCATTTTTGTCGAGCGTCAGCATGCAGTCCAAATCGGTGAGGTCAACGGTCACCGCCGGATGCAGCGCCGGCACCGAATCGATTTCGGGATACGCGCGCTGAAGCAATCGGTACAAACCGCCCAAAACTTTTTGCGGCGTCACACTAGAGAGGCATACCCGATTGGCGCAATTGAGGATCACATCATAATTGCATCGAAGGGAACAGTTTCCGTTCTTGCCCCAAATGACTTCGCTGAACTCGGAAAAGCATCCCCACGACCCGGGTCCCGTGGGTCCGTAAATTCCAACGGTCGGAACATTGAAGGCTCCGGCAACATGCGTGATCCCCGCATCATTGCCGATATGGAAGAGGGCACCGGCCATTGACGCGCCAACTTCCATCATCCCGCCGCGTTCATACTCGATGTAGGAATTGTCATCCGCCATGTAATCTGCAGGATCGGGATCTTCAGGTCCCAGTATGATCCGGCAACGCAGTGTCGGGAAGGCTTCGCGGATCATCTCGATCAACCGTGCGTAGTTTTGGGTGGGCCAGATCTTGAGCAGGAAACCGGCGCCCGGATGAAGGGTATAATACGGGTTCTCGAAATCCGGTTCGCGATTGAAATAGGGAAAACGCTGATTTCGGTTGGCCGAAGGATGAAACTTTTGCAGCGCATCAAGGTAATGCCCGATGGCGTGTTGCTTCACCCGTTTGTGCGTGGCATACCGAATGGCGTGCGGAAGCCCGTATCCGCGAAAGGCCGGATAGTTGCCAAGTTCGATGACCTGGTCAAAACGCGCTTCGGAAGTGCGGGCAATTTCCTCGTCCATAATCGCTATGCCCGTCAGGTGCCTGCCGAAAAACTTCACAAGCCTGCCCGAAACCGCAAACGTCACCGATTGGGATACTTCCTTCATCATATAAAGCGACGGCAGGCAAAAGAAAATGTCTCCGAGACCACCATAGGATTTGTAAATCAGCACGTTGCCAAGTGTTTCTCGAGGTTCCGAAATTCCTGTGGCCAGCATAACGCGATTCCAGAACATTTCCGGCGCGTCCCGCATTTCTCGCGCAGCCCGTGCGGGGTCATTGGGGAACCAATCAAAGGAAAAGGTGCCGATGCGGTCGTTGGAAATAATTTCGCAACCGGAGAGAAACGCTTCGGCGGCGAGCCGACCTGAGGGTTCAGGCCAGACGGGTTTGCAGAAAAAATATTTGGTCCTGCCCAATATCTCCAACACTTGCGCATTGGTCACGGGTTCGAAAAAAACAACGTTGGGTGGAATTTCCCGGCGCAATTTGTTCTCACCGTATACAGGAAACAATTTGTGCGGATTCTCAAGGGCAAAATCCAAATAGGCATCACCGCCTTTTAAATAATTGAGTTCACCGAAAAACGGAATTTGAAGTTCGGATTTATCTTTTGAAATTTTGAGCAATTCCACCTCAACGGTGGGCGGCATGATCAAATGGTTGGCAACCGCCTCGCCGTAAAAGTCTTTGTGACTCTGGTAATGCGCAGGCGATTGGAAAATGTTGAGCCGGGAGCTGGCGAAGAGTTCGCGATAGAGATGGAACTTGTCGGTGTGGCAGCACAGGCGCACGTTCCGGTCCACGGTGCAGAGAATGTTTCGGCGGACGCAAAAGTTGTAATCGTATTCAACCTTAATATATGGGACGCCGCAATCTATTATGAATTTAAGGAGCTCCAGCTCAAACGGACACCGCGAGGTGCTGTTTACTATGATCAGGGAAGCATCCGCGATTCTCGCGCGAACCGAATCAAAATCACGCAACCGATCGTGCGCGATCTCCAGCCCGCGCGCGCGGCCGGCGGCAATCAGTTGATTGAGGGTGAGTTCGGCGCCGCGACGCAGGGACAAGCCCGTGTCGTGCAGGAAAAGTATCGGTTTCAAATGGTGGAGGTAAACGTTTGCAAACGGTTATAAGCGATTAGTCGTCGTAGTAGCCATCGTCATAGTAGCCGTCATCGTAGTAGCCATCATCATAGTAGCTATCGTCATAATAGCCGTCATCGTAGTAGCCGTCGCCATAATAACCGTCGTTGAAATTGTCATCATCGTCGCTGCAGGACGACATGAGATTGCCGGCTACGAAAAGCCCTGATGTCACCAAAAGGATCTTGCCGGAGTTGGAGAGGAATTTTCGCCTGTTCATCGCTAACTGATTTGTTTACTTAAAGTTAAGTTGAACTTTTAATAATATAATCTTAAAAATTGGACTTTAACTAGTGCGATTTCAGCTGTCAGCTATCAGCTATCAGCTGTCAGCTTGAAGACGTTCTACCCGGATGTTAATAATTGAAAAGCTGTCAATTATCAGCGATCAGCTGTCAGCTTGAAGGCGCTCTACCCGGATTTTAGTAGTCGTCAGTCATCAGTCATCAGTTTGATTGCGGTCAACCCGGGTGTTTGCAGTTTCAAAGCGTATTAAAAATTTTGTTTTTGATGAAGCCGGTGCGGGTCTGCGTTAGGGATCAAGGCAAGGTGCCGCGCACCGCCGAGAGCCCGGCCCGAAGGGAAACGCCCAAAAAAGCTTTCAGCTGTCAGCCATCAGCTGTCAGTTTGATTGGGTTCTGCCCGGGTGTTTGGAAGTCGTCAGTTGTCAGTCATCAGGCGTCGCTACCCAATATTTATTGTTATGCAGCCCTTAAGCCCTTATGACTTTATGACCTTATGACTTTATGACTTTATGACCTTATGACTTTACGGCTACAGTCCCGGTTTTGGCCGTTCGACGTTCGACACGCGACATTGGACACATTTCCTTACCTTTGCCGCCAAATTACTCACTTAAACTGTTTATAGCATGCAACTGTACAACACTTTAAGCGCAGAGGAACGTGCCGCCATGATCGATGAGGCCGGAAAGCAACGACTGACTTTGTCGTTCTATGCCTATGCGCGAATTGAAGACCCGACAAAATTCAGGAACGATTTATTTTTGGCGTGGAACCCGCTCGATGTTTTGGGCCGCATTTACGTGGCGCATGAGGGGATCAACGCGCAGCTTTCGGTGCCGGCCGACAACTTTTACGAGTTCCGAGATACGCTCGAGGCCTACGATTTCATGAAGGGCATCCGCCTGAACATCGCCGTCGAACAGGACGATCACTCATTTTTGAAACTGACGATCAAGGTCCGCGATAAGATCGTGGCCGACGGGCTCAACGACGACACCTTTGACGTCACCAACAAAGGCATTCACCTCAAGGCCAAAGAATTCAACGAACTTTTGGAGCACCCCGATACGATCGTCGTCGACATGCGCAACCATTACGAGAGCGAGATCGGGCACTTTACGAAGGCGATCAGGCCAGACGTGGATACTTTTCGCGAGTCGCTTCCCATCATCGAGGAGCAGCTGGCCGAGCACAAAAAGGACAAGAAACTTTTGATGTATTGCACGGGCGGAATCCGTTGCGAAAAGGCAAGCGCCTACTTCAAGCACAAGGGTTTCGAAAACGTATACCAGCTCGAGGGCGGGATCATCGAATACGCCCGCCAGGTGAAGGCCGAAGGCATCGAGAGCAAGTTCATCGGTAAGAATTTCGTGTTTGACCACCGCTTGGGCGAGCGCATCACGAACGACATTGTCGCCCAGTGCCACCAATGCGGAAAACCCTGCGACGACCACACCAACTGTGCCAACGAGGGCTGCCACCTGCTCTTTATCCAGTGCGAGGACTGCGCGTCGGCGATGGAAGGCTGTTGCTCGGCGCAATGCCAGGACATCATCCACATGCCCGAGGAAAAGCAAAAGGAAATCCGGCGCGGCATCATGAACGGCAACAAGATTTTTAAGAAGGGAAAATCGGAAGTGCTGACCTACAAGACCTCGGGCGCCGAATCACCGATCGCAACCGCACAACCCGTCAAAAGGAAACGGATCGCATCGGAACCAAAGGCCAAAAAAACCAGCGTCGGCAAGGCCATCCACTATTTCCCCAAGGCCGGGGTCGCCGATTTCCTCGTCGAAGCCGAAATCCTCGCCGGACAGCCCCTGACCATCGAAGGTCCTACTACCGGAACGCAGCAGATCGCGCCACAGGAACTCTTTGTGAACGGCGCGCCGGGCACATCTGCACAAAAGGGCGATGTGCTTTCGGTGAAGGTGCCGTTTAGGGTGAGGCTTTCGGATAGGCTCTACTTATAGTTATCAGCGGGCAGGTATCAGCTGTCAGTTTACCCGCGGGAATCTAAACATTTACGAATACTAAGCCGTTAAGTGTTCAACTATAATAGTTAATCGAAGGATTTATAATTTAAAATTTAAAATTTAGAATTTATAATAGTTCTTGGCGTGCCGGCGCGTGGTCATGGTCTTTCTTAGGATCATCCCTGGCGCCGTCAGGCTTTGCGCTACAAGTCCTCGCTCGTGCCTCGCTGCGGGCTTTTCGCTGCAATCCTTCACGCAAAAAAGCTGGCAGCTCACAGCCGTCAGCCATCAGCAAGATCGCGTTTTACCCAAAAGTTTATCGGTAATCATCTGCCCTACGACCTTACGACTTTAAGACCTTGTGACTTTAAGACCTTATGACATACGAAGCGCGATATTAGTCATCAGTCGTCAGTCGTCAGTCATCAGTGTGATTGTGTTATGCCCAAAAGTATATCGGTAATCATCTGCCTTTCGACCTTACGACCTTAAGACCTTATGACTTTAAGACCTTACGACATACGAAACGCAATATTCCTCATTCGACATTAGACATTTGTCATTTGTCAATATTGTCGATAAGTTCAATTCGCTAATTGACCCATTCGCTAATTCGCTAATTGGCTAATTTCTCATTCGACATTGGACGCGCGTCATTCGTCAGTAAATACTATCTTTACGCGCAAAACGTTTTTAAGAACTTAAGCCGCACGTCGGCATTCAACATATCATGGCATGTACAAGCTGTTCAACCGCAGGTGGTGGCGCACCGGCAGGTTGTGGAAATAAAGGCAATTGCGGGACAGACAGTTGCAACAAACTCACGGTCTTTGACTGGCTCTCAAACATGAGCCTGCCCAATGGCGAGACGCCCTTTGATTGCGTGGAGATCCGCTTCAAGAACGGGCGCAAGGAATTCTTCCGCAATACCGAAAAACTTTCGCTTTCCATCGGCGATATCGTCGCGACCGAGGCTTCGCCGGGACATGACGTGGGAATCGTGACCCTTACGGGAGAACTCGTCAGGATCCAAATGAAGAAAAAAGGCGTCAATCCCAAGGCGGGCGACATTCTTAAAATTTACCGCAAGGCGACGCAAAAGGACATCGACATCTGGTCGAATGCCCGTAATCGCGAGGAGGCCATGAAAGTGCGTGCCCGCGAGATCGCGATCGCTTTGAGGCTGGAGATGAAGATTTCCGATATTGAATTCCAGGGCGACGGTTCAAAAGCCACGTTTTATTATACCGCCAACGACCGAATCGACTTCAGGCAGCTCATCAAGGAGTTCGCACGTGAGTTCTCGACCAGGATCGAGATGAAACAGGTGGGCTTTCGGCAAGAGGCCTCGCGTTTGGGCGGAATCGGATCGTGCGGCCGCGAGCTTTGTTGTTCGACGTGGCTGACCGATTTCCGCAGCGTCAACACCTCGGCGGCTCGCTATCAGCAACTTTCGCTCAACCCGCAAAAGCTTGCAGGCCAATGCGGAAAACTCAAGTGCTGCCTCAACTACGAACTCGACACCTACATGGACGCGCTCAAGGATTTTCCCGATATGGAAACCAAGCTCGTCACCGAAAAAGGGATTGCCGTCTGCCAAAAACAAGATATTTTCAAGGGCCTGATGTGGTTTGCAT
>JAEWCF010000059.1 GCA_023390775.1 Bacteroidota bacterium
TTGCTGTACTCCTTAAATTCCGGATGCTTGACGAAAAAAGCATCGATCTGGGTGGAGTCGATGTCGAATTTGGCCTTCTCGGCCGCAATTTTTTCCTCGCTTTTCTTACATCCCGTCAGCAGGGACACGAAAAGGAGCATGCCTGTGAGCAGGCTTGTTTTGGTGGTGTTCATCGCGTTTTTATTTAAAAGTAAAAAAGAATGGGCATGCCAAAACCCAAAGGATTCTTAAATCGTTATGACCGCGTTAGGGATGGAAGCGGAAATAACTCTTTTTAACAAATGTTCAGGGTGTGGAAATTCCCGGTGAGTTATTGCAGCGGACAGCCCGGCCGGGGGCCGAAGCCGGGGCCGCAGGAAGGCAACGCCCAAAAAATTAGTTGCTCGATTGGCGTAAATCTTTACATTTGCGCAAAAAAAATGAAACGGCTGATCCTTGTCCTGTTGATGTTTGGCTCTGGAGCCGTGAATGCGCAGGAATGGCTGCCGGACCTTGGAACGGGCCTGGAAAGGTCAAAGAGGGAAGGTAAAAAGGTCCTGTTGCTGTTCTCGGTGGCGGAAGGCTGCCAGATATGCTCCAATCTTGAGCAAAAGGTGTTTGCCGATCCCGAATTCCGGCAATACGCGCTGAAAAATCTGATCCTGGTGCGGGAAGATTTTTCCGAAGGCACTCCCGAGGCCAAGATCGAGCACCTGGCGATAGTCGAGAAATACAATCGGGACGGATTCTTCCCGCTTGTGCTGATCCTTGATTCGGCCGGCCGTGTCTTGAAAAAGACCGGCCCCTACGAAGGCGAGGACGCGGCGCAATACATCCGGATGCTGGAAAAACCCTGAATCACTCCTCAAACAACTGCACCTGGTTTTTCAGCCTTTCGATCACCATGTTCATCATGCGCTTGTTCAGGCTTGACGAGTTGGTGATGTAATTTGCATATTCCTTGATCGTGAACAGCCCGATCACCATTCCCTTTAGCGAATTCCTGAATTTGATGTCCTTGTGGATGGCGTTGTCGATGAATTGCAGTTTCTTCTCGGGCGGGTAATGGTAAAAATCCGATTTATACTTTGATATGTAGTTTCGGAATGCGTCAACCAGAAGATCGTTCTGGATCTTGAGTATGGGCCGAAGGACGCGGTTTTGGAAGGCTTCATCCGGATTGGTTTCGCCCGTGGTGGCAACAGGTTCACGGAGGGAAGATATGACGGTATCGCGGTTTTCCATTTTTTCCTAAAGATAAAAAAAACCGCCCTTTTGAGGCGGCTTTTTTATTGAGGTTCCTAAAATCAGTCCTTGATCGTGAAGATGACCTTGCGGACAAGCTTCCTTGAATCGGCGTCATTTTCAACAGAGTTGTCTTCGCCGGCCGGGATGATGTTGAGCCTTGAGGCATTGATTCCCGCCTTGATGAGCGTGTTGCGGACATTGTTCGCGCGTTTCTCCGAAAGAACGCGGTTGAATTCGGTGCCGCCAACTTCGTCAGCATAACCGGTGATGTCGGCCGATGCGTTCGGGTTGTTTTTCAGGTAAGTAAGCAGGAACGAGATGTTCTGGGTAGAAGCAGGGGTCGGCTTCGAGCTGTTGAAGTCGAAGAACACAGCGACATAACCTTCGTTGATCAGGCGCTTCACGACAGCGTTGTTGTTTTGCTGTTCGCCCGCGGTCGTGATCTTCTCGTCCATGTATTTCTCGAGTTCGTCGGCCACACCGTTCTTGTTCATGTCGACCATGCGGCCCTTGGTGTCGACGGCCACACCGGCCAGCGAGTTGTTCTCGACATCGAGATAATCCGGCACGCCGTCCTTGTCGGTATCGTTCATCATCGTCTCAAGCTCGCCGATCCTTTCGTCGAGCGCCTTGATCTCCTCGGTGCGCTCGTCAGGAATGACGGCCCAATCCCCGTGGATGCTGCGGTTGCCGAAAGAGTATGACGCACCCACAGATACGGTGTACATCGATCCCGCCAGGTTGTTGCTGGCTTCGGAATAGGCGCCGTCCCAGTTAAAGTGCTGGCGTACGTTTGAATTCATGGTAAGGTCCATATGGAGACCGATGGCGCGCGTGACGCGGATCTGCGGCTGGACGCCAAACATGACCCCGACGTTCCACTCGTTCTTGCCTTCGTTGGGGCCCATCTGCGGAGCCATGTTCGCCACCTGGGCACCACCGTGGAAAAGAAGCCCGAAACGGCCTGCACGCTCCTCGAACTTGAACAGGCGCACGGCGTTCACGACACCCTGAAGCCCCATGCGGATATGTTGCATCTCAAACGGCAAACTCCCCGAACCTTCCTGGTTCTCAAGCCTGTCGTAGGCAAAATCCATCTTGACGCCGAAAACCGGGCCCAGCATGTAGCGGGCGCCGATGCTGTAGTGGTTCAGGTCAAAGGTGATGTGCTTGTTGGGATTGCTGTAATAGTAACCGGGAGAATAAGGCTTGATCCCTTTGCTTTGCCCGGCATTGACCTCGATAGTCCAGCGGTTGTAGCTGTCCGGGTCACTGTCCATCACGCGATCCTGGATGGAGTCATTGATGCGTTCCTGCGCAAATACCCCGCAGGCTGAGGCTAAACAAGATAAAACCAGTAACTTTCTTTTCATAAGATAACGATGGTTAATGATAAGTAGGGAACTTTGAAATGCAAATATAAGGGTTTACGTTTAAAATGTGCAATTTTGCTAACGGAATGGTTAAATTGGATACTTGAATTTAGGGAATATTATCATTAAATATATTTACGTTGCATAAATCTAACATTTTTTTAACCGTCGATGCGATTATCTTTAAAATAATCGATGATTGTCGCGAAATTTTGCTGATTCAGCGGGGAAGGGAGCCTTTCAAGGGAAAATGGGCTTTGCCGGGCGGTTTTGTCGAAGCCGATGAAGACCTGCCGGAAGCCGCCGCCCGCGAGCTGTTGGAAGAAACGGGAATCCGGGTCGGTGCAATGGACCAATTGGGCGCCTTCGGCAAGCCCGGGCGCGACCCGAGGCACAGGACGGTTTCGGTGGCGTTCGTGGCCTTTGCACCGGCCGGTGCAGAACCCGTCGCCGGCGACGACGCCGACCACGTACAGTGGTTTGACCTGGCCCATTTGCCCGAACTCGCTTTCGACCACGCCGAAATCATCGCATCGGCACAAAAGAAACACCTATGAGATTCCACACGCGAAAATGGGTCAAGCCCGAGGATCTCAATCCAAACGGAACGCTGTTCGGCGGGAAGTTGCTCGCGTGGATCGATGAGGAGTTGGCGCTTTATTCGATCATCCAGCTGGGCAATCCGCGGATCGTCACCAAACACATGTCGGAGATCAACTTCCGCTCGTCGGCGCAACCGGGCGACATCGTGGAGATCGGGATCGATATCGTGCGTTTCGGGCATACCTCCATTACCTTGAAATGCGAGGTCCGCAATATCATGACACGGGCCACGATCATCACGATCGACGCGATAACCATGGTGTCATTGGGCGATAACGGAAAACCGCAGGCGCACGGCCGCACCACGCCGGTACCGGTAAACGATTAGGCCGCGCGGAAGTATTTGCGTTCGATATAGAAGGTGCCAAAGGGAACCATCGAGGCCGCGCAGATGATCGCGAACTTTTTCCAGTCCCAATTTTGTTCAAATTTGAGCATCGTCGCCAGGATGATGTAGGCAATGAACAAAATCCCGTGCGCCATTCCGATGGTTTGGACGAAAACCGGTTGACCCAACAGGTATTTCATCGGCATCGCGAAAAACAACAAGAGCAGGAGCGATAGGCCTTCGAGCAGGGCAGTAGTCTTGAAAATGCGGTTCATTTTTGTTGAATTTTTGCAAAAATAGCCATAACTTATGATTTCATCCGATAATTAACATGAGCAAAAGGGAACTGAGGAAATACCTTGCGGGCCAGAGTGCGGAGCAACTTCAGGAGCAGGTGGTCAACCTCTATGAGAAATTTAAGGAGGTCAAGGGTTATTATGATTTCGTTTTCAATCCGCAGGAGGAAAAAAGAGCAGGGGAGGCACGGGCAAAAATCCTCAACGAATATTTTCCGGTAAAGTCCAAGCGGGCGCGCATGCGTCGAACGGTAGCCCAAAAATACATAAAACAGTTCCAATTGCTGGGCGTGGACGCGGCCGTCACCGCCGATATCATGCTGTTCCATCTGGAGACGGCCCAGCGGTATGCTTCAGGCAAGACCATCCGGTTTGATTCCTTTTACAAGGGAATGCAAAAGGCACTCGAGCAGGCGGTGCAATATTCGATTGTCGAGGGAATTCTCGCGCAGACCCTTGAACGTATTTCATCCATTGCGCTGCGTGCCAAAGAATTGCGTTGGCCGAACGCTAACGATTTTTTGGCTATTGTTGAGGATTTACATTAATACAATTTTAGGATTTGTAAAATGTCCGGAATTTTGTAACGCACCTTTGTGCGCGTTAGTGGAAATTTGTCATGAAAAGCAAAATGAAAATGACCACAAATCTACTCGCCAACACAGCAACACTTATCATCCGGATTCCCGGCTACATCGACATCCCGCCGTACCAGGAAAAATCACGGGCCAAGAGATCCATCATCCGCTCCCTGATCCGCGCCATGCAAAACAAGGACCTGGAGCTGGTCTATGCGGGCTACTGGCCTGAAGATGCGCTTGCTGCCGCATCGGGTGAACAGGACGGGACCCTCCTCAGCATCAATGTGCTGAACGCGGGCCGCTCGGTCACCGAATTCAACAATTCGCAGGAAACCCTGGTTCGACGCTTTCGCAAGGAGTTGCAAAGCAATTCGGAGCAGATCGTCATCGACAACCCTTCGACCGGTAGCAACGCCCGGCACATACAGGTTTACCTGAAAAGCAAATTTGGGGAAACTCCGGTCAAGCCGCATTACGCCTTCGCGGTCAGTTCGGGCGGTTACCATTCCCTCACCCCGTCTTACTGAAACTTATCATTTTTTTTAGTGTGGCCCGCTCTC